>DIKB01000046.1 GCA_002421445.1 Dehalococcoidia bacterium UBA5629
CCCTGATCGAACGGAATAGCGACACCGCCGAGGATAAGCGCCCGGCCGGAGACCAGCCGGTGAACATCATAGCCGATCCCTGCCCTCATAGCTCCTTCTCTCCGCTGCCAGACTTTCCGCCATGGCAGCATCCTCAGATGTCGTGACTTTAATATTGTTGTACGAACCCATATATATCTTTACTCTGATTCCCAGCTTTTCCACCAGAGAGGCATCATCGGTAACATCGTCAGTTATCGTCGAATACGCTTCGGTTATTATATCAGAGCGGAACACCTGCGGCGTCTGCACTGCCCACAGAAGCTGGCGCTCCAGTGTGCTCTCTACGATCATATCAGTCCGGGCGCGTTTAATGGTATCCTTCACCGGCACGGCAGCGATAGCTGCTCCCGTCTCCTGTGCCGCAGCCAGCCCGTCACGGATGAGCGCATCAGTCAGGAAAGGACGGGATCCATCATGAATGAGAACCCATCTGCAACCATGCAATTTTCTCAGTCCCTCGTCTACCGAGTCCTGGCGACGCTGTCCGCCGGGGCAGATCGCTGCTACTTTGCTCCAGCTCTGATCCTTCGCCAGCTTCTTACCCTGATCGATATTTTTACGATTGAGAACGAGAACGATCCTGTCGATTGCACTGCATCTCTGACAGGCATCCACCGACCATGCCAGCAGCGGTTTATTGCCAATCAGCATGAAAGTTTTATCGATACCCATGCGGCGGCTTTCGCCGGCGGCAACAATGATGATGCCTGCCTGATTGGGATTAGTCATCGGCCTTTCCATCCTGCTGCGGCGCGGTTAAACCCATCTGTATTGCCTCTGCAACGGATCTGGCTTTGAGTATTTGAATACCTTCCGAGCGCTGTTTTACCACATGCGAAGAAGCAGGAACGATACAACGTTTGAAACCGAGCCTGGCGGCTTCGCTCAATCGCCTCTCAAGTTGCGGCACATGGCGCAGTTCCCCGCTCAACCCTATCTCACCGAGCGCAATGATATCATGAGCCACCTTGCTATCCTTGAAGCTGGAGGCGATAGCCAGCGCCACACCGAGATCGGCAACCGGCTCGCTGACTTTCAATCCGCCGACGACATTCGCAATGATATCCTGATTGGACAGATTGATCCGGGCCCTGCGGGTCAGCACGGCTGCGATCATCAATAACCTGCCCATATCAATGCCGTTGGCAATCCGCCGCGGCGGGCCATAGTGAGCGAACGTTGTCAGAGCCTGCACTTCAACCAGAATCGGACGGCTGCCCTCAAATGTTGCCACTACGGCTGAACCTATGGTCTCAGTGCTGTGTGAGGCAAGAAATATCTCGGATGGATTGGTCACCTCATTCAGCCCATCGCTGGTCATCTCGAAGACGCCGACCTCATTGGTCGAGCCGAACCGGTTTTTGGTGCTGCGCAGGATGCGGTAGACGCCGAACGTTTCGCCTTCGAGGGAAAGGACAACGTCAACGATATGTTCGAGAGCCTTCGGACCGGCAAGATCGCCTTCTTTAGTTACATGTCCGCTGATGAGAATGGGTATTCCCGACCGTTTGGCCAATCGCATCAGTCTGAGAGTACATTCCCGTATTTGATTGACACTGCCCGGAACACCATTCAAATCTTCAACATACATGGTCTGAATCGAATCGATAATGACCAGCATGGGTACCATATCCTCAACGCGTCTGAGGATGATATCGAGATTGGTTTCAGGGAGCAGAAACAGGCTATCACCGGCGATACTGAGACGCTTCGCCCGCAGTTTTATCTGTTGAAAGGACTCTTCGCCGGAAACATAGAGAACCGTTCGTTTATCGCCGGCCAGCGTCGCCGATGCCTGCAGCAACAGCGTCGATTTTCCGATTCCGGGATCACCGCCGATAAGCACCATCGAGCCGGGAACCAGTCCTCCGCCGAGAACACGATTAAACTCGGAGATAGGGAAAACGATGCGGTCAACGGCCTCTACCTTCAGTCTGGACAGCTCCTGTGGAGGGGTCCCTGCCGCATCAATCGATGATTCGGAATGTCGTGATGCAGACACCAGCGTCTCTTCAAAACTGTTCCATTCCTGACATACAGGGCAACGCCCCAGCCATTTCAGGCTTTTATTGCCGCACTTCTGGCAGATGAAAACTGTTTTGGCTTTCGCTTTTTCCATATAAAGTACTCCCGTGCACAGCAGGGATTTCCGATATTATGGCGGTTTATCAGTGCTCCTGTAAAGCATTACAAAAAAACAGGGGCGGAGATTCATCTCCGCCCCTGCCCGATATACATTCGATATTCTACTTAGCTTTTGCTTTTGCTCAGTAAAACCTCTTTTTCGACTGCCCTGATAGTGAATTTTCGACCATCAGCTTCCGGTTTCGCCTTGTCTCCGGATGGCAGCGTTTCCTGTTGTTCCCCTTCACCTGAAATGGCCTCACAATCAACCTTTATGGTGTCTCCCGCCTTAAATTCACCGCTGAGGATAGCCTCGGACAGCTTATCTTCAATCTCACTCTGAATGACACGGCGGAGCGGCCGGGCGCCATAGGTCGGATCATAGCCCTTCTGCCCCAGTAAGTCCTTGGCATCATCGGTTACCTCAAAGGTGATACTCTTATCCAACAGAGACTTGGTCACGTTTTTCAACAGAAGGTCGACGATCTCGCGTATCTGCTCTTTATTGAGCGAATGGAAGACCACAACACCATCGATACGATTGAGGAATTCGGGACGGAACTGCTTCTTCAATTCGCCCAATACCTTGTCTTTCATCTTCTCGTATTCGATCTGCCGGCTCCTCGTGGCATCCCCACGGTTAGCGAAGCCGAGTATGACATTGTTCTTGATCATCTCAGCGCCGACATTGCTGGTCATGATGATGATGCAATTGCGGAAATCGACTCGACGCCCTTTGGCATCGGTCAGATGCCCGTCATCAAATATCTGGAGAAGTATATTGAACACATCGTGATGCGCTTTTTCTATCTCATCGAGAAGGATAACGGAGTACGAATTACGTCTCACCGCCTCGGTAAGCTGTCCGCCCTCTTCAAAGCCCACATATCCCGGAGGAGCGCCGACAAGGCGTGCCACGGAATGTCGTTCCATGAACTCGGACATATCGAGTCTGATAAGCGATTCCTCGCTGCCGAACATAAACTCGGCGAGCGCCTTCACCAGCTCGGTTTTGCCCACACCGGTAGGCCCGAGGAATATAAAACTGCCCACAGGGCGTCGCACATCTTTTAATCCGGCCCGTGTACGTCTTACCGCTTTAGCAATGCTGGTAATAGCCTCATCCTGTCCAATGATGCGTCCATGGAGGGCTTCTTCCATTTTAAGCAGACGCTTGGACTCATCCGTGGTCATGCGGACGACGGGGATACCGGTCCACATGCTGACCACTTCAGCAATATCTTCTTCGGTAACGAGCGGCTGTTTCTGCTCAACCTGCCATTCTTTCTCCATGCGCTTGATCTTTTCCATAAGCTGGACTTCACGATCACGCAATTCGGCAGCATATTCGTACTGCTGTCCCGAGATCGCAGCATCTTTATCCCTGCGCACGTTCTCCAGCGCCTTTCTGGCCTCTGCAAGAGAGATCGGAATCGCGCCTCGCTTAATCCGCACACGGGAAGATGCTTCATCCATGAGATCGATTGCCTTATCAGGCAGAAATCTATCAGGTATATACCGGGCAGCAAGGGTAGTCGCGCTCTGCAAGGCTTCATCGCTGATAGTCAAATGATGATGTTCCTCATAGCGACTCCTGATGCCTTTCAGTATCTTAACCGTGTCCTCAGCGCTCGGCTCAGCAACGAGAACCGGCTGGAAGCGTCTCTCGAGGCCGGCATCCTTCTCAATATGTTTGCGGTATTCATCAAGCGTTGTCGCACCGATGCACTGAAGCTCGCCCCGTGATAGCGACGGCTTCAATATGTTGGAGGCATCAACCGCGCCTTCGGCAGCGCCGGCGCCGACTATAGTATGAAACTCATCGATGAACAACATACAGTTGCCCGAGTTTTTAATCTCATCGATGACTTTCTTTAATCTCTCTTCGAACTCGCCGCGGTATTTTGTGCCTGCAACCAGCAGCCCGATATCGAGCGTTATCAGCCGCTTGCCGAGCAGGGTTTCGGGGACATTGCCCTCAGCGATCCGCTGGGCGAGGCCTTCGACAATAGCTGTCTTGCCGACGCCAGGCTCACCGATGAGCGCAGGATTATTCTTGGTGCGGCGGCTCAATATCTGGGTGATCCGCTCTATCTCTTTTTCCCTGCCTATAATCGGATCGAGCTTTCCGGCCCGTGCCGATTGTGTTAGATCAACGCCAAGTTGATCGAGTATGGGAGTCTTCGCCGATGCACGCGTAGCCGATTTGGTCTGAGTTGTGGTCTGGCTGAGAATGCTATTGATCTCGTTCTGTACTTTTTCCAGCGATACGCCGAAACTTTCGAGCACACTGGCCGCAGTGCCTTCGTGTTCCCGCAGGAGACCGAGCAGCAGATGCTCAGTGCCTATATAGGTGTGATTCAGCCCTCTGGCCTCTTCCACCGCAAGCTCGATAACCTTTTTAGCACGGGGAGTCAATCCCACCTCTCCCTGATTCGTTCTTTCTCCACGCCCTACCACAAACTCCACCGCCGCTCTGACTTTACTGGCCGCCACCCCGAGATTGCTCAGGACTTTACTGGCAACGCCGTCATCCTCGACGATAAGGCCGAGCAGTATATGCTCGGTATCTATATAGCTGTGGCCGAAATGCTGCGCTTCCTCTTGAGCTCTGGTTAAGGCTCTGCGGGCACGCTCTGAAAATTTTTCAAATCTGCTAGCCATGATTACCGCTACTCCTTACAGGATGTCCATATATAACAAATATTTTTCATCCTTAAGTAGATTATATGGAGTTTACCCTGTCAAGTCAAAGGGTTGGAATGTGAAGCGACTATTAGTCAAGATCAAAAAAAAGGTAAAAAAAATAACCCTCTGGCAGTGGCATATTTTCCCAAAGAGTTGCCCCCTCAGTATCGTCTGCGCTGAAGCGTTTCACTGCCGTGTTCGAGATGAGAACGGGTGGTACCACTTCGCTCTAACCACCAGAGGATTATAAACAATTAAACGATGATAAGTTTACACATATCTGAACTACTTGTCAAATCAAATTCACCGCATAACCCGCGAGATCGAATCAGCAACTTATGCTATAATCCTTCACGATGAAAATACTGGGGATCGAAACATCCTGCGATGAGACGGCAGCCGCAGTCGTCGAGGACGGCACAACTATTATATCCAATGTCGTCAACTCTCAGGTAACCATACATGCCCGCTACGGAGGCATCGTTCCCGAAGTCGCTTCCCGCCAGCATTTGATCACCATACTGCCGGTCATCGAAAAGACTCTATCCGATGCAACCGTAACCTGGCAGGACATCTCTGCCATCGCAGTCACTCATGGCCCCGGCCTTGCCGGATCGCTCATCGTCGGCGTCAATGCAGCCAAAGCTATCGCACTGTCTCATTCTCTGCCACTCATAGGCATTAACCACCTCGAAGGCCATATCTGCGCCAACTGGCTGAACGGCACACAGCCTGCATTCCCCTGTCTCTGTCTCATCGTCTCCGGAGGTCACAGCGATATCGTGCTGATGTCCGATCACGGCAAATTCAAAAAACTCGGCCAGACGAGAGACGACGCCGCAGGAGAAGCGTTCGATAAAGCAGCCAGGATCATGGGATTGGGATATCCGGGAGGCCCCGTCATCGAAGCAACGGCAAAAGATGTGACGCCGACAATCCAGTTCCCCCGCGCCTGGCTCAAAGATACCTGCGATTTCAGCTTCAGCGGGCTGAAGACTGCTCTCCTCCACTACGTTGAAGAACACCATGCCGTCAATACGCCGCAGATACCTGATATCGCCGCCAGTTTTCAGGAAGCCGTCGTCGATGTACTGGTCACCAAGACCATCCAGGCTGCAGGCAACCTCGGAATCAGGCAAATCATGCTGGCCGGCGGCGTAGCCGCCAACAAGGCGCTGACTCAGCGTTTCTTGAAGCAATCACCGATCCCGGTACATATACCACCGCCGAAACTGTGCACCGATAACGCCGCCATGATCGCATCGTGCGGATATTATCATTATCGTATGGGCCAGAGAGACAGCTACAATCTCGACGTCATCCCCGGCCTCAACCTGAGCTGATTGCAACCGGACATCGCAGGCATTCCCGAAAACGGCAATACGTTTTAAATAACCGGATAAGCCCCTGCTGCCGGCAAGCAGTGAGACGACCCTGAATAGAAAACTGCTGTTGCATATAGCGCGTTATCTCATTATCACCATGCTGAGGATATGACATATAGAGACGTAAAGCCTTCTCTGACAGCCGTCTCGATAGCGCATAAACACACGGCAGAAGCACCGTCACCAGCATATCGCGTACACGCTGTCCGCCGAGCAGAGATGACCGCAGGCTCTTGTTTATCCCGAAATCGATATGAGAAGCCCAGTACTCATCACCGTCGACAATAAACTGCAGTTCACAGTGATGGCCGTTACTAAGCGATGCAGTATCGATCAGACGGCATGTCTCTTCCATCATCCCGCGATTGCCGAAACGTTTAAGCAGATGGGCGAGGGCCGCTATCCTCCTCGTCGGATAATTATCGGGGCGCACGCCGGAGAAACACCAGTCGGCAGCATCAAGCACACTGGGATATCCGTTGGATCTCCAGATCACCTCCATATCTGAGCTATATCGATCTCCGCAACAACGATGACGCTGCGATGGCAGCAACCCGGCAATACCGAACATCACCGCCATCAGTTCAGATAAAGACAGATGCGCTATATCCGGCGGCAGCGCATCAACGAGCCGCTGAAACTGGCGAACATTCCGTGCATACCCCAGAGCCGATGCTACATTCCTGAGCAAAACACGGTCTACGTCACCTGTAGTGCAGGCTTCTTGTACGCTACTGGCCCTTTCCAGAAACCGGATATACCCCTCATTCTCCAGAAGCGCCACCAAATCCTGTAGCCGATATCCGGACGCATAATCGCACACGGGCAATGGAGAAAGAGCGGACGGAACCACGGATTCCAGGCAAATCGTCGGTACAATAGTGCCGTTAAACAGACGGGCGGGACTATTGCCGAACTGCATGACCACATGCAGAACAACCTCATTATAACGTGGATCGTTATCATGTCCATGCGTATACCAGTCCTGCAAACGGGAATGCACTTCAACCTTCCCTCTGACCGTAACGCCGTCAGAGAGGAAAACAGAATCAGTAAAGTCGCAACCACCGCCGTATGACGGACGTCCCGGGAAAATCACGTGGATCAACACTCCGTTATCAGCGGCAAACGCGATATTTTGCTGCCGCCTCCACAACTCAGCAACGATCTTCTCGCTCACCATAATACACACGATCATTACACGTTTCCGTGTATCTTGTAACAAAAAAATATTGCTTTATTACTCTCTTCTTTCATCTTTCGTGTTATCGTTTGATGGACGATATGTAAAATCTCCTCGGTCGGCTACGAGAGATAGCAGCGTAACCGTAGCTCCCCGTGGTTGATACATCCCCGTCTCCCATTCACTGATCGTCTGTTGCCGGGTGCCCAATTCCTCAGCAAGTTGGGATTGAGTCATCTGCAGATGATGCCGCAATGAGCGTACTGCCTCCGCATCCCAGTGATACACTTGTTTTCTCTTCATCTTGGAAATAGTATACACGTTATCGTGTAATAGGTCAATTTAAGTCATGTTCGTTGATGCCTTGATTAAAAGTCAGGTGCTCTAAGAATATGATTAAGAGTCAGATGCTTCATGTGTACATAATTGTGAATCACATGCTCATGCGTGTATTGATTGTTACAAATGGTAATGATAGTATTGAGTCAATATTTTAGATAACTGCGTTCTGCTCTAACAATGCAAAAAAGTAATCGTTTTTTGGTAATAATCCTGTTATTAGCTGCCATAATTTTTGTCGCATGGTTATTTATTCCAGGTGCGTCTAATTGGATAGGCCACAACTCAACGGTACTGTTAACGATAGCTGCTATTGTTATCTTAGTTTTTGTAATTATTCGTTTCATAATGGAAAAAGTAAGTACGGCATCTCGTAAAACAATAGATACAATTCTTGTAGTTATAGCTGTTAGCTGTCTTTTTTGGATTTACGCAGTTCCCGTATTACCTACATGGATTGGGCAAAATTGGGTACCTATTGTTCTCACTATTACCGCAATTTGCGTAATCGGTATTTTAGCTTTGAAAATTGTAAATTGGATAATAGGTCGAAGTAAGGGAAAAGATAAAAATGGGCGTAGCCATATACCAATTGAAATAGAAAAACAAGTCATGAGTAGAGCCGAAGGTAGATGTCAGTGGATGTATTATAGTCGACGGAAACATAGATGGGAACGTTGTCATGATAGAGGTAATTTGGAGATACATCACATAAATAAAAATCATAATGACCATAGTCTTAGTAATTTAATATACCTTGATCCAAAACATCATAAGTACGCTGATAACAATAGAGCTCGGTCGTGGCAACTTCGTGAATGGGCAAAAGGCAATTATAAGTACTAACTCAAACCTCTTAGAATAATCGATTTTCGCACTGGACACATTACAAGTATAAATAGAATCTAATAGCTACTTGTCATGAAGGGATAATTGCCTAAATCAAAGAGTTTCGCACATCCCTAAATTTACCAAAATATTACCACCTGCTTGACTGGTAGTATCATTAATGATATCATCTTTTTGAAAATGGCGAGATCCATAGAGAAAATAACTAAGCAAATGCAACGAAGCCCGGGGAATATTGGTTTCCCTGACCTTTGTAAAGTTTGTGAACATTATTTTGGGAGACCGCGACATGAGAGTAGTAGTCACTGTGTATATAAAACGCCATGGCCGGGTGACCCTAG
>DIKB01000103.1:0-4527 GCA_002421445.1 Dehalococcoidia bacterium UBA5629
TGAACATATCTGTGAGCTTTTGCCGCTAAGCAAATCACGATTTAATTGCATGTATTTCTGAGGTGTTCCTGTATCGATCCAGTATGCAGTGTCGGCGGCGTAACCAAAAACCGCCTTATTATCTGCAATTAAACCGGGGAAAACGTTATGCTCAAACATGCACCGTTCGCCAGGGGGAATACGGTCGAATATTTGAGGCTCCAGAATGTAAACTCCGGCATTGATCATGTTGCTCGGCGCTTCCTCTCTTTTTGGCTTTTCAATAAACCGCTTCACTCGTTGATTTTTATCCATCTCAATAACGCCAAATTGTGATGGATCATCAACTGGTGTCAGCGCAATGGTTGCCACTGATTTGTTTGATCGATGGAAACGGAGCATAGCCGTGAGATCGATGTCACAGAAGACATCACCGTTAAAAACAAAAAAGGTGTCACTTATGTATTGTTCTGCATATTTGACGGCCCCTGCCGTGCCCATAGGGGCTTCTTCAACGCTATAAATAAGCGGTGCTGACATCGGATGCTTATCAAAATATTCTCTGATCACATCAGGTTTATAGCCCATAGCCAGTATTACCTCGCCAATCCCATGACTGCGGAGGTAGTTTATAACATGCTCAATGAACGGTTTATTGAGGATGGGCACCATTGCTTTCACGGTAGTGTATGTCAGCGGGCGTAACCGTGTTCCCTCGCCACCGACCAAGATAACTGCTTTCATAGTTGTTGAACTATTCATTGTATCCGATTTTACCTATGCAGACAATTTTAAGCATTAATCTCCAATAAGCGGTTGGTAGTGCGCAACGTCATATCTGCAACTGTAGATTCATCTTCATTTTTGATAGCTGCAACGGCACGGAGGCTTCTTAGTGCATCTTTCGGCTCGGATGTATATCTGTTTTCTCTTCCATAAATTACCGGGCTATCCGTCTCCAGCATAAGCTGTGCGAACGGTGTCTCTTTTATTGCACGTTGATGTTCATTATGATATTCAGCTGCCGGTGTTGCTGAAATACAGTATCCTGCATTAATAATATCGCTGAGCACGCTGGAGAAACCGGTGAACCAGTGGAATACAGCTTTTTCAATGCCGGCGGCTCTCACTGTATCAAAACAATCTTTCCATGCATAGCGACTATGAATGAGAACAGGCTTATTCTTCTTCCTGGCAATAGTGAGTAATTGCGTAAAGACATCTCTCTGCACTTCTTTCGATGCTACTTTGAGTACACGCTTGTCATAATCCATTCCAATTTCACCAATTGCGACAATGTCAGATGAGTTTTCATCAATGAATCGAAGGGTGTCAGTTAATTGGTCATTACTCATATTGCCTATATGCAATGGATGTAAACCGAAGGCGGGGTAGACAATAGATGGGAACTTTTTGGATATGGATAAGGTTTTGAGATTGGATGCATGATCTTGACCGACAGCGATGATAGCTCTGACTCCCGATTTCACAGCTCGATCGATTACATCATCAAGATTATCAATCTCATCAAGATGGGCATGTGTATCAATAATGTTTACCATGGTTTATTTCTCTTGAGGTAAGGAAGCTAAGCTGTTCGATTTATATCCAATTCATCGGCAACGCCAGTCTGTGCTGCACCCTGCTGCGCTGATCGTTGTGTAACCGGTTCAGTAAGACCCAGAGCGCTTGATGGTATGATATTATTTCCTCTGTGAATCTGCTGATAGACTGCATTGTAGTCCTTAAATGAAGCTCCCCCTGCCATTGATCGGAGTATGCGAACTCGTTCTGAGATCGGCGGATGTGTGCTGGTAAGATCGTTCGCTGCAAGTCCCTGTTTCCGAAATGGGTTAATAATATACATCGGTGCAGTTGCATTATTTACCGATCGTAATTGATTGGTAGATGATGCAATTTTTTCCAGTGCAGATGCGAGACCCTCGGGGTACCGCGTATAGAGCGCAGATGAGGCATCAGCCAGATACTCCCGTTTCCGTGAAACTGCAAAATAAATAAATTGCGCAGCTATCGGAGCGAGGATCATGAAGACTAATCCTATTATGAGAATGATAATCTGTGCCGAACCACCGCCCGATGACGAATTCCTCCTGCTACTGGCGCCGCCGAATATGAGAAATCTCGATGCATACCAGGCAATGATCACAATTGTTCCCAGCAATATACTGCACATCGTCATGAGCAAGACATCGCGATTCTTTATGTGGGATAGCTCATGTCCGACGACTCCCTGCAGTTCGTCACGATTAAGCATTTGAAGCAATCCGGAAGTGACAGCAACGGATGTTTGCTTGGGATCACGACCGGTAGCGAAGGCATTTGGGGCAGGATCATCGATAATATAGACATCCGGCATGTATTCCAGCCCTGAAGCGATTTTCATCTCTTCGACGATGTTATAAAGACGTGGATAATCCTCTTTTGAGATTTTTCGCGCCTTTGCCATGCCTAACAGGATACTATCTCCTTGAAAATAGGCAATGAGGTTCATTATTATCCAGACAATGATGGCAAGGATGACGCCGATTATACCGCTATCAAAAAAAGCAATGCCCAGAAAATATCCGAGCAGCAGCAAAAGCAGCCCCATCATGATAACCAGCACAATGGATCTGGTCCGATTAGAACTTATTTGTTCCCACATACTGATAATGTTACGTTAGCTGAAACTGACCTTGGGAGCTTCCTTTTCAGCAGGGACGGTGACTTCAAAAAACTCTCCTGCTTTGAAGCCTGTCATCATAGCAATAATATTTGAGGGGAACATTTGTGTTTTATTGTTATAACCAAGCACAGAATCATTATAATACTGGCGCGCAAAGCTTATCTTGTTTTCTGTCGAAGTCAATTCTTCCTGTAATGCCAGGAAATTCTGGTTTGCTTTTAGATCGGGATACTGCTCAGCAACGGCAAAGAGCCTGCCGAGGGCCATCCCCAATACTCCCTCTGCTTTTGAACGTTCCCCAACGCTGGCATTTGTTGCTGTCTGAACGCTGGTGCGAGCTTTGGTTACTGCTTCGAGAGTGTCACGTTCATGTTTCATGTAGCCTTTGACAGTTTCCACAAGATTAGGGATAAGATCAAATCGCCGTTTCAGTTGCACGTCGATCTGCGCCCAGGCATTTTTTACCTGATTACGCAATTTTACCAGACCGTTATAAATGCCCACGAAGGCAAAAACCAGGATCAGGACAAGTGCAATTACAATAACTATGATAACCGTATCAATCATGTAGGATACCCCCTTAATTATTCGATTTTGATCACATCAATAATCGAGTTCGACCTTGTCGTACTCGATGACAATCATACTGTTATTACATACTGGACATTTCATGATTTGCGACTTCCTGGGATTTTTACTTATTGTAGTGACAGGTATATGTTGTGTCAATGATTTAGCCTGGTATTTTGCCTCTATCAGTAGGCGCACAGTATAATTACTTGCCGGAGTTATCCCAACTCGCCATTTGCTTAAATTTTATCATGTAGATATGAAGTTTTTATGAAGCTTTCACCGAATTGTTATGATTGTTTAAAACGCCTAATCGTCCAGGCTGCCAGCATGGCTACAAATGACGTTGTTGAACGTGAGTGTGTAATTAAAGAAGGCATAAATATACTTGATACACATTTTTCACAAGATCAAATCTCAATTATTGTGGCGACAAAGCTGCATGATGCTATTAAATCCAGGACAAAGAATCCGGATCCATACCGGGCCATGAAAGATACTGAGATTGCTGTAGCTCGTATGTTGTCTCACGAGC
This sequence comes from Dehalococcoidia bacterium UBA5629, assembly GCA_002421445.1. GTDB lineage: Bacteria > Chloroflexota > Dehalococcoidia > GIF9 > UBA5629 > UBA5629. The sequence goes on from DIKB01000103.1 coordinate 3,771, forward strand.
TTAAAAATAATCATAATCATGGCTTCACAGGATTGCTTAGATTTGCTGCGATGGGTAATGCTATCGATTTCTTTCGTCCCATCGAATTGGTCAAGCAGGAAATGAGACAAAGCATTTCCTTTGCTATCGATATGTCTGCAGAATTTGAAACAAGACTGAAATCTGCTGGAGATATTCTGTATCTTGCCGATAATGCGGGAGAGGCTTTTTTTGACTTGCCGCTTGTGCGGTGGATGAAACAATATGCAAGAGTTACGTATGTGGTTAAAAGTGCACCTGTCCAAAATGATATCACAGTTGAGGAACTCAACATATCTGGCCTTACTGCTGAGTTTGACAATGTAATGACAACGGGAACTGCGACCCCTGGCATCGATTTTGCACAGGCATCTGCTGAGTTTAAACGACACTTTGCTGCTGCAGATATCGTCTTTGCTAAAGGCATGGGGTATTACGAAGCTCTCTCGGAGTTGCCGTCCGACGGGCGGATTTTATATTGTCTCAAAGCAAAATGTCAGCCGGTTTCTGATTCTCTTAATGTACCGTTGCATAGTTACGTGGCATTGCTTCAATGAATTAAGGAGTGTTACGATAACATCATGGAATTTGAACGGCCTGAAATAGTTCGCCCTCCCAGCGAATGGGATAGCTACTATCTACCTCTAACGAATGGCTGTTCCAATAATACCTGCACCTTTTGTCACTGGTATGGCTGCAAGCTGCGCATGAGAGATATCGAAGACGTGAAGCGAGAAAT
>DIKB01000103.1:4564-5941 GCA_002421445.1 Dehalococcoidia bacterium UBA5629
TATGCTATTTTGAGAGAATGGGATGGCAGAAAGCTGTTTCTGCAAGATGGCGATGCACTGGTTTATCCATTACTAAAATTGATCGAGGTATTCGACTATCTCAATGAAAAATTTCCACGAGTTGAACGGATAGCCAGCTATGCCACACCTATGGATATATTGCACAAGAGCGTGGAAGAGCTATCGTTACTGAAGAAAAAGAAGCTTGGTATTCTGTATATGGGAATTGAAAGTGGCGACGATGAGATACTCCAAAAAGTTGGCAAGGGAGTTACCCATGACCAGATTGTTGAAGCCGGGAGAATAGTGAAACAGTCAGGAATCCTACTTTCCGTTACTGTGATTCTGGGGCTTGGTGGCACTGAACTTAGTGCGCAACACGTGAGGGAGACGGCGAGAATTCTTACGGAAATTGATCCTGATTACGCCGGGGCTTTAACGCTGACGCTTTATCCCGATGCGCCGCTTTACTCTCAATGGAAACAGGGAGCGTTTGCACCGATATCGCCCTTCGATTCTCTGCAAGAGCTGAAAACTATCATTGAGACATCGAATTTTACTCATTGCTTTTTCAGTTCGATGCATGCTTCTAATTATGTGCCGGTGCGCGGCTACTTTCCTGAAGATAAAGGTCGCGTGGTTAAGCAGCTTGATGCTGTATTACGTATGCACAATGCTTCCGTACTCAGACCGGAATTCCTTAGAGGTTTATAACAGTTCCTGCGTAGAGAGGCCGTATCTACCGAGAAAATATTACAGGTAGTTGACGATATTGCTGAGATGTTGAACCACGGGACAGTCTGTAACGTCTGTGTTCCAGCCTCTTCGATCTATAAGGATCGCTTTAATATTCACATTACGGGCACCCAGCACATCCTGATCGTATTGATCACCGACGTATAGTATCTCTTCCGGTTTGACCTTCGACTTATCGATTGCAATTCGGAATATTTTCGGATCCGGCTTGTCACAACCGACCTCGAAAGAGGTTACGGTAAAGTTAAGGTATGGTTGAATACCGAGTTTCTGGTAGGTGTCTTCCATCTCCTTACCGACATTGGATATTAGCCCTGTTTCTAGTCTGCGGCTCTTCAATATTTTAAGTATCTCCAGCGAATCATCGAAGAGTTTAAATTCCCAGTTGACTTGACGCATCCTCGCCATGATAGCAAGTGCTGTTCTGGTGTCAACTGCCGTGCCGGTTTCGTTTAAAACAATGGTTATGTACTGTGCCCAGAACACCATCTGATCATCTTTAGATCGATTGTCGATGTTGATACGACGATTTTCCTCTCGCCAGAATTTATCAGCGATCGGTAGTGATTTGGATAGCTCTCTGGCATCAACGGTTATGCCGAATTCACCGCAAATCGTTAC
>DIKB01000103.1:6138-7406 GCA_002421445.1 Dehalococcoidia bacterium UBA5629
CAAGCTGCAAAAAGAGTAGAAATGGATCAATTAGTCTCATTATGCAAGAGACGAGGGTTTGTATTTCCAAGCAGTGAGATTTATGGGGGGCTTGCGAGCTGCTGGGATTACGGACCACTGGGCGTAGAACTTAAACGCAATATTAAAAATGCCTGGTGGAAAGCAGTCGTGCAGAATCGAGATGATATGACAGGCATTGAAACGAGTATTATTATGCATCCCAAAACATGGGAAGCGAGCGGCCATGTGGCTGGTTTTTCTGATCCTATGGTGGAATGTAAATCTTGCAATCAGCGATGGCGTTCTACCGATCTTGGTACGGATCTCTGTCCGCAGTGCGGTACCAAACTATCAGAGCCGAGACAGTTCAATCTCATGTTTAAGACATTCATGGGACCAGTTGAAGACCAGGCTAGCGTTGTGTATCTGAGACCTGAAACAGCCCAGGGTATGTTCGTCAATTTTGATAATGTGCTTTCAACAACTCGAAGAAAGCTTCCGTTCGGCATTGCCCAAATAGGAAAGTCATTTCGTAATGAGATTACAACGGGGAACTTCATCTTCAGAACCAGAGAATTTGAACAAATGGAAATCGAGTATTTCGTCAAGCCGGGTACCGATGACCAATGGTTTAAATACTGGGTCAATGAGCGTTTCTCCTGGTATACAAAGTTAGGAATTAAGAAGGAGCATCTGAGGCTTCGCGAACATGCAAAAGATGAACTTGCACATTATGCTAAAGGGTGCTTTGATGTGGAGTTTTTGTTCCCGATCGGATGGGCAGAATGTGAAGGTATTGCCAATCGAGGCAACTTCGATCTTTCACAGCATGCGAAATACAGCGGGAAGAGTTTGAACTATTTCGATGAGGAGAGTGGCGAACATTTCGTCCCGTATGTTATTGAACCGTCAGCTGGAGTAGACAGAGCTGCTCTTGCATTTCTTACTGACGCCTATGATGAGGATGTGGCAGATGGAGAGAAAAGGATAGTTTTGCGTTTCCACCCGTCGATTGCTCCGGTTAAGGTTGCTATTCTGCCGTTGAGTAAGAAAGAGACACTCACACCGTTGGCAAAAGAAGTGTATGCTGAGATAAGACGTCATTTCATAACTCAATATGATGACTCTCAAAGCATCGGACGTCGATATCGTCGACAGGATGAAATAGGCACGCCATTCTGTATCACTGTTGATTTTCAATCTCTGGAAGACAAGCAGGTCACTGTTCGTGATAGGGATACCATGAAACAGATACGTGTTCCTATACA
>DIKB01000103.1:7453-14279 GCA_002421445.1 Dehalococcoidia bacterium UBA5629
GCTTTCAGAATACGGGAGATTTGGATTGATAACCGAAAAACCTGTAAAAGGTAAGAAACTCCAATGGCCAAGATGGGGTATCCGGGGTAAAATCCTGCTGCCATATCTGGCTCTTTCTATCGTAGCTCTTGGAGTTCTGAGTGCTTTTGCACTAAGGAACATGAGCAGTGTCGGAAGAATAGCCATTAACAATACCATTAGCCTCGGAGAGAGCGCAGTTAATGAGAGTGTTAGAGCGCTGGAAGATTCAGGGCGAAGACTGATTCGCATGAGTGCTCAGCTTACAGCGAAAGACATTGAAATCTTTTTGTTTAATAATCCGGGATCAGGTATCCCTCAGTTTCAAGAAAATAGTGAATTTCAAAAATATGCTATTCAGTCTGTCGGTCAAACCGGCACGACTATGATTTATGGCAAGGATGGTCTTATCTATTTTAATGCTGATAAATCATTTATCGGTACCAGTTTATGGGGATTCACGAGTTCATCCGATCTATTAGCAATATTGACCAGCGGCATTAATGGAGAAGCGGCTGGCTACTATGATGCGCGTGATGCTGATGGAAATATTCGCTCAAGATATATGTGCTGCGTGCCGATAAAAGACACCGATTTTTCTGTTGCGGCATCGACATTTATCGATGAATTTTCCAGACCAGCTGATGAGACAGAAAGCAAGATTACCGCATCGGTTTCTTCAGTTACAAATTATATTGATCGGCAAATGCAATTATCACAGTGGACATTTATCATTATCATCCTGGGAATGGTGATCATTGTTGTCACTATGGTTTCTTTCTTTGCCGGTACAATTACACGTTCGATACGGGCGCTGGCGATGGGATCATGGATTATTGCACAGGGACAGTTGGATTATCGCATCAAGCTGGAAACAGGTGATGAAATACAACAACTGGCCGAACAGTTTAATATGATGGCGGCTACGCTGAAAGAATCCTACTCCAATCTGGAACAAAAAGTTGAGGAGAGAACAAAGCAGGAAAGACAACGTGCCGAACAATTGAGAACTATCAATGAGATCAGCCGCAAAATTAGCTCTATAATTGATCTTGATGAATTATTACCGTACGTTGTGAATATACTGAGGGAAACTTTCGGATACTACAATGTCAATATATTTCTCCTTCAACCCGATTCGGCAGATGTTATTCTTAAAGCGTTATGTATCAGCGGTTATCAAGCAGTTATCCCGTCTGCAGTTCCTTTGGAAATCGGTCCCGATAGCCTCGTCGGTTGGGTAGCCAAGACGGGAGAACCGATGATGGTCAATGATGTGAGCAGAGAGCCTATGTATCGGGTTGTAGAGGAGCTTCGCGATACGAGATCAGAGCTTGCAGCAGCAGTTAAAATGGGAGATAAAGTTCTGGGTGTTCTCGATATCGAGAGCGATCAGGTAGATGCTTTCAATGAGTTCGATTTATTTACTGCCCAAACACTGGCAGATCAGCTTGCTGTAGCTATCGACAATGCTCGTCTTTATGAGGAAACTGGTAAAATGGCAGTTGTTGAGGAACGCAACCGCATGGCGAGGGAAATCCACGATACGCTGGCTCAAGGATTTGCAGGTATCATACTGCAGCTTGAAGCGGCAGAACAGGCCTCCGGTGAACATGCAATTGATGACCCCGTATATCGTCATATTAACCGTGCCAAGAGCCTTGCTCGCGAGAATTTGAACGAGGCACGGCGCTCAGTCTGGAATCTGCGCACACAGTCCGTAGAAGAGGTCAATCTACCCGAAGCACTCAATCAGGAAATTATGAAGTTTAATAAAAGTAGTGATATTCGTGCCCATTACACTGTTGAAGGTGAAAAGCGCGAGCTGCCGGGCGAGATAAGTACTGGAATGCTGCGTATCTGCCAGGAATCACTGGCAAACATCAGAAAACATTCGCAGGCGACTGAGGTCAACATAACGCTAAGCTTTGAAAGAGGCCTGGTTAAGGTAACGGTGCAGGATAACGGCAAAGGATTCAACCCTGTGGTTCTCGGTCGCAAAAGGGAAGGGAAAAGCAGCGGGTTCGGATTAATCAGCATGCAAGAAAGAACGAGAAATCTGGGCGGCACTTTTGAAATTCAGAGTGAAGAAGGCCAGGGCACATTGATAACAGTCTCTATTCCTTTTCATTAGGAGGCGATGCAATGGATGTGAAGACGATTCGAATTTTGCTTGCCGACGATCATCCTGTTGTCCGTGAAGGTTTAATCACAATGCTGGGCAGGGAACCGAGTTTTCAAGTGGTTGGTGAGGCAAAGGATGGGTTTGAAGCAGTTCAGAAAGCCAAAGAGCTGAAGCCGGATGTTATTTTGATGGATTTACGTATGCCGCGTGTTGACGGCGTTGAAGCTATCACCCAGATCGTTGACGCAGAACCAAGTAGTCAAATTATTATTTTAACAACATATAGCGACGATGAATATATTTTTAAGGGTATCGCCGCAGGAGCCAAAGCATATCTGCTTAAAGACTCACCCAGAGATGATTTGTTCGCTGCTATAAGAGCAGTTTCCCACGGTGAGTCGCTTATTCAACCGGTTATAGCATCGAAATTGATTCACAGATTCGCAGAGATGTCACGACAGACAGATGGACAGGATTCTCTGTCAGACAGAGAGCTGGAAGTTCTCAGGCTTATGGCAATTGGATCCGCCAACAAAGAAATTGCATCCCATCTTTCAATCACAAACAGCACGGTCAAAACTCATATTGCCAATATTTTTCAAAAATTGAATGTTACAGATCGAACTGAAGCCGTAACTGAATCGCTGAAGCGCGGAATTATAAAGCTATAATCAAGGACCATATCGGCCAGAAGGATGATCGAATAATCATCCTTCTGGAGTAGTGATAACTATCCGCATTCCTGTTTTTACTCTGGCTTAAGTATCATACACTTTAAACTACGAAGAAAATTTATAGTAAAGGGAGTTTAAATGGAAACTGAGAGAATTAAGGTTTTGCTTGCTGATGATAACGAGGTGGTTCGAGAAGGGCTCAGCAATATTCTTGAATCTCATGAAGACATAGAACTGATTGGCAAGGCTGTCGATGGATTGGATGCCGTGGCTAAAGCACTGGAAAAGAAGCCGGATGTTATTTTGATGGATGCGCAGATGCCGCGTATGAGCGGTGCTGAAGCTACCCGTCGAATCAAAGAAAATCTGCCCGATGTGAAGGTTATTTTTCTTACGGTATATGGCGATTATGCTGGCGAAGCCCTGGCTGCCGGTGCAAGCTGGTATTTGACTAAAGATTGTCGCCGCCAGGATTTACTTGAAGCCATACGATCTCTGGCGAAAAGCAAAAAGGTCAAAGAAAAAGGCACAAAATAGCAATATCGTCTAGCGTTTGCTTCGGGGGGATTTTCTTTTAACGGATCTGGATTTATGAGATCAGTTTGAATGCCAGAACATCTACTATCCCGAGATCGGTCAGCTTGAGTTCCGGTATCACAGGTAGCGCCAGAAACGAGAGAAGGGCAAATGGAGCGGGAGGTAGATTCCCCAGCGTAGCAGCTGCAGTTTCCACTTTATTCAATTGACTGACTACTATTTCCAGCGGATCGTGTGACAGTAAACCGCATACAGGAAGCGGAAGCGATGCAAGAATTACGCCTTTATTACATACGACAAGTCCACCATTCAAACGCTCTATCTCTTTGATAGCAATATAGATATCCAGGTCATCGATGCCGGTTGCGATAATATTGTGCGAATCGTGAGCTACTGAAGATGCCAGTGCGCCGGTTTTCAGTCCAAATCCTTTGACAAGGCCGATGCCTATATTTCCTGTAGCTTTATGACGTTCGACAACAACAATTTTAGCGATGTTTCTGGCTATGTCCGGGGTGACAATGCCATTGTGGAGCGCTACTTTCTCAATGCTTTTTTGGGTTACAATCTGATGGGGCACAATCTCAATGACCGGGAATTCACTCTTGGTCGTTCGCAAATCCAATGATTCTCTGGCAAATGGTTTGACCCGAACTGTATCAGTCAGCTCTGCTGCGCTGACCGGAGGGGCAGTGAAAACAGCATGGCCTCCTTCAGCTACGAGGTTGCCTTTATAAAAGACCATGTTGATATCAAAATCAGACAGACTCGAGAAGGTTATAAGATTAGCTATATAACCGGGTGCAATAGCTCCGCGATCATGCAATCTGAAATGTTCCGACGGGTTGATCGTTACCATCTGTATTGCCATGATGGGATCGAGTCCTTTACTGATGGCTTTTCTGACGACCCCATCTATATCTCCTTCTGCAAGCAAATCTGAGCAACTACGATCATCTACCACGAAGATACATCGTCTGCATGTTTTTTCGTTAACCAGCGGTAATAGCGTTTCCAGATTTTTTTCAGATGAGCCCTCGCGGATCATTAAATACATGCCCTTCCGCAGTTTTTCCATCCCCTCTTCTACTTTTGTAGATTCATGATCTGAGCGGATACCGGCGGCAAGATAGGCATTTAATTGCAGATCGCTTACACCTGGAGCGTGTCCATCGATTACTTTTCCGTGTGCAGCACTGATTTTGTTTAATACCTCAGGGAATCCGTTGATAACACCCGGGAAATTCATCATCTCGCCGAGGCCGATGACATCAGGAAGTTTCAATGCTGCCTTGATATCGTTTTCATCGATTGTAGCACCGCTTGTTTCCATATATGTCGCCGGCACACAGGAAGGTGCCATGAAAAACATATCTAGTGGCAGTCTTTCAGCCCAGTCCATAATGAAATGCATTCCCTTCATGCCGGCAACATTTGCTATTTCATGTAAGTCTGTAACAAGAGAGGAAGTCCCTCTGGGGATCACTGCACGGGCATATTGAACGGGATGCAGCATTGAGCTTTCCAAATGAGTATGTCCGTTGATTAAACCGGGGGAAAGATAAGCACCTTTCAAATCGATGACTTGACTGGCAGAAGTGTAGTTGCCGATACCGGCGACATATTCTCCTGCTATGGCAACATTTCCCTCCTCAATTGCACCGATAAAGGTATTTACGATTCGTGCGTTTTTGAGGATTAAATCTGCCGGTTTATCTCCTCTGGCAACAGCAATCAAATCAGCAAGATTCATGACCAAGCTCCTTACAATTGTTCGATTGAACAGATATCACGTAAATTTCTGAATTGCTCGTTAAAATCGACACCGTAGCCAACAACAAATGTATCAGGAATCGTAAAGCCGACATAATCGATATGAACGGGTACTTTTCGCCGTGACGGTTTATCGAGCAGTGTGCAAATCCGTATGGAAGAGGGATTTCCTTTCTGTAGATGCTCAAGAAGAAATGAGATGGTAAGGCCTGTATCCACAATGTCTTCTATGATGAGAATATCTTTACCCTCGATCGTTAGCGACATGTCCTGGATAAGCTGAACTTTGCCTGATGATGTTGTTTTGGATCCATAGCTTGATAGCTTAATGAAATCTATTTCTACAGGCATATCAAGTCGACGGATGATATCTGAGAGAAAAACTACCGATCCTTTTAGAATGCTGAGGAATAATGGCGTTTTGTTCGTATAATCCCGCTGTATTTCGCCGGCCAGTTCTGCGACCCTTTTGATGATTTGCTGCTCGGAAAACAAAATCTGTGGTTTCATCATCATGCTATGATTATAACCGCAATATTTCCGCTATGTCTATACAGCTTTCTGTTACTGTATGACAAGCTTATGTTTTCATTTTCGGAGTTTGCCTTCGTTTCAACAGGATTACGATCAGTATCAACACTGCTGCGATTGCACTGATAACGAGAACCCAGAAAATCGTGTCAGAGACGATGAACGATTTTTGTGGTAATGTTTTTTCGGCATCAATATCAGTAGCGCCATTAACAGGATTAAGAAGCGTGGGGACAGCAATAACAGGTTGTGGAGGTGCCGCAGCCTGTTGTACCGTGAACGACATTGTCGGCGACCATTGCCCTGTGCCAAACTCGTTATTTTCGGCACGTGTCACCCGTATCTTCCAGTAATAGGTCGTGCTGACATTTATTCCCTCTTTTTTTGACGGAAGTAGGACACTCGGTGACACTGTACTGCTTGTCACGATTACCGTATATTTTCTGGTTATCTGCGAGAAATCTTGATTTGTGCCAAGCCACAGCTCGTATTCTCTGGCCTGCGTTGAATGTTGCCAGGAAAACTTAATATCATTGACTTCTCCGGTACTGGAATCGATAGATATCGCTTCATTCATGGCGGGTGACACCGGTACAGGAGCTTGAAATTGCTGCGTGTTATTTGGTTGTGTCTGAGCAGGTGTTGTTGGTTGCGGAATAGGCCTTATCGGTGTCAGACAATCGCAGTAAGTCCAAAGCCTTCCTGTAGTAGCAGTATAAGGCCGATTGTCGATAGCCCAGAGGTATCCATTCTCGGATGATTTCAGCGCAGTTGGCTCTCTGGTGAACAGGACTCCTGAACTTAATCCTGCGTTCAATGAATCCCATTCAATGAACGGTGGCGCAGCGTCCCCTGGATAAAGCGTACGATCTGCACCGCTTGTTATCCCTGAACACCATGCTCCGTATAACGTCCCAATCATGGCAAGCCCATAGAATCTCTGACCTGGCGGCTCCATAGAAACCCAGCCGGTGCTTCCGCCTCCAGCGTATATACCTGCGGATGGAGCATCGCTTCCCGCATAGATAACTAAATTATTGGAATATCTGGAATCAATAACAGGGTGCATATTGCCCGGGATAAGCACAGGAGACGTTTGAGCAAACTCATGGCCACCGTCGATAGAATAGGCGACTCTGCCCTGCCCCGCCTCACCGACGAGGACTAT
>DIKB01000139.1 GCA_002421445.1 Dehalococcoidia bacterium UBA5629
ATGCTGAGCATGTATCTCAACGTCCGCTGGCGCGGCTCGATGCCCCAACCGAGACCTGAATTCAAAGCTCAGGCACGCGCCCAGTTTATTTATGCCCTGCAGCAATCACAGCAGGCGCAGTGGGAAAAGCAGCAAAAGTCAGCAAAGAAGCCGATCTTCCAGTGGCACGGCGCACTGGTGCCAACGTTGGCCGCCGTTCTCCTGATGCTATTCAGCGGTGTAGGCACCGTCGCAGCATCATCGAATTCACTACCGGATGAACCATTATATCCGGTGAAGATTGCAACTGAGAAAGCGCGAGAGATACTGACGTTTTCAGACGAGGATAAGGCAAAACTTCAAGTCACCTTCGTCGAAACCAGAGTCAATGAGATAGAGAAACTCGCCGATCAGGGTAAAACCGCTGCTATCGCCACAGCAACGACGAATCTGGTTAATCAACTGGATAAAGTCGATCTCGCCATCAAGCGTATGGAGACCGCCGAGATCACGCAATCTACCCGTAGTACCCCTGCATCAACAACGGGACCACTTAATGCGCCCACAACAGAACCATTTAAAGGATTGGGGGGCCAGGAAAATACTACGTCAAATACCAATAACAGAAAAACAGCCGAGTTGAAGGCAACGCTCGATAGGAGCCTTTCCAATAACATCTCCGTACTCGAGAAAGTGCTGGACAAAGTCCCGACATCAGCCAAAACAGCGATTCAGAATGCCATTGACACATCGAATATAAAACGGCAGCAGAATACCATACAGCCCAATACGTTCAATCGCATAAAACCTCCGAAAACTGATGATGATTCAGACTGAGTGTAGAAACAGTGAGAGGACTTCAGTTTTGAAGTCCTCTCATGTATTACTATTCAATTAAGTCCTCCCTACTCCTCCCCGGCAGTTTGAAACTGCTAATGTGCTCTTTGTTTGAGCCTTACTCTTTTCTTAAGGAGCTCGGGAGTTTTGGTACTCTCCGCAAGAGAAATTACTACCTATCCCCTCCTCACTTTCACCAGCGGAGAGCATATCCAAGGAAAGTTCCATCGCCCTAGAATTGCCTGCTTCCGCATTCTTTAACCTCCTGTTACATCTTAATCGACCCTACATTCACTCTAGCAGACAGAAGCAGAGCTGTCAATAGGTTTTGTCAGATAGCCTGAATTCAATTTGAAAAAATGACTATGCAAGTATATAATGGCCGCCTATAGGGGAAGAACAAGTCGACTCTAGAAGTGAATATAAGTTTTTACGATGACACCATATTCACTGGCTCTCTTTAATTCCTTCTGCACAGATCGAACGCAGAACATTGTCATCAATACCGCTGAGCAACGAGGGAAAGGCTATGCAAATTATCGCATGTATCAAGCAGGTACCCGATACGACGCAGGTGAAGATCGATCCTGTAACAGGTACCCTCATAAGAGAAGGTGTCCCTTTCATCATGAACCCCTTCGATACCCACGCACTGGAAGAGAGTTTGCGGCTCAAGGACAAATACGGTTTCAAAGTTGTTGCCATTTCCATGGGCCCCCCGAATACCGAGGTTACTCTCAAGAAAGCGCTGGCGCTGGGAGCCGATGAGGTCTATCTACTGAGCGACCGAGCCTTTGGCGGCGCCGATACGCTGGCAACGAGCATGGTGCTCGCCGAAGCAATCAGAAAACTGGCTCAAAAGGAAGATATTGCACTGGTGATCTGCGGCAAACAAACCATTGACGGCGATACTGCACAGGTTGGCCCGGGAATCGCCTCCCGCATGAATTTTCAGCAATTAACCCTCGTTGACCGCATTGAACATGTCGATATCGCCAATAAACGGGTCAGAGTAAGACGGAAGCTGGAAGGACGATTCGAGATCGTCGAAAGCGCCATGCCCGCAATGCTATCCGTGATCCGTGAGATCAATCATCCCAGATATCCCACCGTTCCCATGCGCCTGACGGCGTTATCCGCTTCAGTTCCCCTCTGGGACAACAAGGTGATGAACCTTGATCCCGAGATCGTCGGCCTGAAAGGTTCAGCGACCCAGGTGCGCAAAATTTTCTCCCCTGACCGGACGAAGAGCGAGATTGTCGGTGACGGGATAAACAAACCGGAAGAGACCGTCCGCCTTCTACTGGAGAAAGTGACGGAAAAATCCATCATAACCCTCTAAACGCAATCAGGCCCTGCAAAATTATCAGGAAGGTACGATAATGGAAGAAGAAAAAAAGAAAATAAAGAAGCCGAGAGGTATACCAAGGCTCATTCAGGGCAAATGCATCGCCTGCGGCGCCCGCTGTCAGAGTGCATGTCCCAAAGACGCTGTGGAGATGAATGATAAGGGCGAGCCGATCATTGATCTCGCCAAATGTATTATCTGTCAGAAATGCATCAAGGTTTGCCCGGCAGATGCCATCGAACTTTATTTCACACCGGAGCAATTGAAAATCCTTGCCGAGATCGAGGCGCAATCCAAAGCGTCAGGCACGCCAGTAGCAGAAGCAGAAGCTGAAGCGGACAGCGAAGAGGCAAAAATCGCGGCAAAACTCAAAGAATATAAGGGCGTCTGGGTTTTTGTGGAACAAACGGGCGGCAAACCAGCCTCAGTGGCATGGGAGTTGCTCGGTGTCGGCGCTAATCTCGCAAAGATCTTAAACGTAGATCTGTGCGCTGTGGTCATCGGCGATAATGTTGAGAACCTCTGTCAGGAAGCATTCGCTTACGGAGCTTCAAAAGCCTACGTGATGGACACACCGGTATTCCACCATTACCGAACTGAGGCTTACTATAAGGCGATATGCCATCTGGTTAATATGTATAAGCCTGAGATACTGCTCATCGGGGCTACCGGTCTCGGACGAGACCTCGCCGGCGCTGTCGCTACCGAGTTGAAAACGGGGCTGACTGCCGATTGTACCGGGCTGGCCATAGATGATAAACGGTTTCTGTTGCAAACCCGTCCCGCCTTCGGCGGCAATATCATGGCCACCATCGTCACCGAAAAAACCAGACCCCAGATGTCTACTGTGAGGCCGCATGTCATGCCCCTGCCGGAAAAAGATGCCACGCGAAAGGGAGAGATCATACGAGAATCCATGACGCTGAGCGAGGATAGCATCATCACAAAAGTCCTCGAAGTGATTGATACGCATAAGCCGGGGGCACAAGAGGTCGATGTTGCCGAAGCGGATATCATCGTCTCCGGCGGACGGGGACTGCTCGCCAGAGAAAATTTCCATATTTTACAGGAACTGGCCGATGAATTAGGCGGAGTGGTCGGTTGCTCGCGCAGCGCTGTTGATGCGAGTTGGATGCCCGTAGAACGCCAGGTGGGGCAGACAGGCAAGACAGTGAGGCCGAAGATATATTTAGCCTGCGGTATCAGCGGCGCAATACAGCACCTCGTCGGCATGCAGGATTCAGATGTGATCATTGCTATCAATCGTGATCCTAATGCCCCGATCTTTGAAGTGGCGACGTACGGTATCGTCGGCGATCTATTCAAGATCGTCCCGGAGATCACGAGACAGATAAAAGACCTGCGCAGCAAGAAGGTCAATTAGCGAGAGAATTGGGGGATCACATGTTGACTATCATATTCGGAATCGTCTTTATCTTCGCCATCGCGTTTTTCTGCTGGAGTTGCTATATGCGCTTCCGCCTCGTTGCCCTAGGAACCCCTGAGAACCGTTTCAGTAATGTCGGCAGGCGGCTGTGGAACGTCATCTCTCTGGCAATCATTCAACGGTGCACGCTGAGCAGAACCTACAAGTTCGGCATCAACCACTTCATCCTGTTCTGGTGTTTTATGCTCCTGCTCATCGCCAACACCGAATTTCTGTTTCACGGACTGTTCCCCGATTATATCGCTCTGTCAAAACTGCCGGCAGGACTATACCATGTTCTGGCTTTAATTTTCGATATCGTCTCCATCGGCGCTCTGCTCTCGGTTATCGCAGCAGTCAGCCGCCGGTTGTTCTTCCCGCCGAAATATATTGAAGCCCGCACCTCTGATGCCTTCACTATTTTGAGCCTTATCGCATTGCTGATGATCGCATTCTTCGGTCTGCACGGCAGTGAGATCGCGATGGGAAAAGAGGCAGCCGCAGCATTTATGCCGATCTCAAGTATGGTCGGTTCATGGATGGCCGGTGCATCGAAAAGTGCGCTGGAAATACTGTCTCTATTCTTCTGGTGGCTGCATGCGCTGGTGTTGCTATCCTTCCTCAACTATTTGCCATACAGCAAACACATGCACATTCTCACGTCTCTGCCCAACTGCTATTTCAAGAGCCTGGAGAAAGTCACCACGCTGCCGCGGGAGGAGTTTAAAACAGGCAATGTATTCGGTGTATCTCAGATCAATCAATTCCGCTGGAAGGACCTGTTCGATTCTTATTCCTGCACAGAATGCGGACGATGCAGCGATAATTGCCCGGCCACGAATACCGATAAGCCGTTGAATCCCCGCCTCGTTATCCATGATATGAAAGTAAATCTACTTCATAACGGACCGTGGCTTCTGAAGAACCAATCACCCCAGACACCGCTCATCGGTAAAGGAGAGGGAAGCATTGAGCAAGAAGCAATTTGGGCATGCACAACCTGCGGCGCCTGTATGGAAGTCTGTCCGGTGAGAATTGAACATGTGCCCAAACTCGTCTCCATGCGCAGAAATCTGGTTGAGATGAAATCCGAATTCCCCGGCGAATTATTGAACCTGTTTGAAAATATGGAGCAGCGGAGCAATCCCTGGGGCATCGCACCGGGAGACCGCGTGAAATGGGCAGCAGAAGCAAACGTTAAACCATTTGAAAGCGGGAAAACCGAGTATTTGTTCTACGTCGGCTGCTTTGGAGCCTTCGATTCACGGAGTAAACAGAGCACGCTGGCCCTGGCAAAGATATTAGATGCGGCCGGCGTCTCATGGGGTATTCTCGGCAAAGATGAGCTGTGCTGCGGCGACAGCCTGCGCCGCCTGGGCAACGAGTATGTATTTGATCGTATGGCCAAAGATAACGTGAAAATGTTCAATGATCGAGGCATTAAGAAGATCATCACCCAGTGCCCGCATTGTTATAATACATTGAAGAACGATTATCGACAGTACGGCGCCGAGCTTGAAGTCATTCATCACTCTGAGTTTATCAACGACCTGATTAAGCAGAAGAAACTGACGCTCGCCGTCAATACTGACCTGGGTAAGGTGCTATTCCATGATTCCTGCTATCTGGGACGGTATAACGGCATTTACGAGGAGCCCCGTGCCGCTATCGAAGCGGCAACCGGCAAAGCACCCGCTGAGATGAACCGCAGCCATGACCGCTCTTTCTGCTGCGGCGCCGGCGGCGGGCGCATGTGGATGGAGGAGAGTCTGGGCAAGCGCATCAATTTGGAGCGGGTACAGGAAGCACTTAAAGAGTCCCCGAAGACGGTCTGTGTGAGCTGTCCGTACTGCATGGCGATGTTTGAGGACGGGCTCAAGGATGAGAAGGCAAGCGATACCGTCCAGGTGCTGGAG
>DIKB01000038.1:0-1051 GCA_002421445.1 Dehalococcoidia bacterium UBA5629
AAAGGTCTCCTGTCTCTTCATCAGACTAGCCTCATATTTTGCATCCTGAGATTCTTCGCTTTCACTTCGACTCCGCTCAGTGACCGATTAAGAATGGCTTTAAGGTTGGTATCTAAACGCCCGTTATGTCATATACCCTACGCATATCGAGATGCTTGCGAACATGATCAGCCAACTTATCATAGTCATCGCCCCGGTACAGAGCCTCACTCATAATAGCCATGCCTCGGCGCTGACGCAGGTTATTTAGCATCGTTCTCGTGAATTTCTCATTGTGGAACAGTCCGTGCATATAGGTACCGAATATCCAACCATTACCACTCACCACGCCATCGAAATAATCGGTGCTTCCCTGCGGAGTCTCCACAAGATGAAACGCAGGATTTCCCGCCCCTGATACCGTCTGCCCCATATGAATCTCGTAGCCCTCGACGGGAATACCCTTCAGCCCCGCCAGCAGTCCCATACCACCGGCAATAACCTGGCCCTTAACCTGCGTTGTCGTTTTTTCAGCGGCAAAAGATGTCCTCACATTGAGCAGCCCCAATCCGGGAACGCTGTCCTCATTGGACTCCACATGGCCGGGATCGTCAATCCTCTCCCCCAGCATCTGGTAGCCGCCGCAGACGCCAATGACCGGCACGCCGCCAGCGACGCAATCGATAAGGGCATTATCCAGCCCCTGTTCCCGAATAAACCGCAAATCATTGACGGTATTCTTGGTGCCCGGTACAATAATCAAATCAGGGCTGCCAAGCGAGTCGGGGCTTTGCACAAACCGCACCACACAGCCATACTGCTCAAACGGATCGAAATCATCATAGTTGGACACATACGGCAATTGTATCACGGCAATATCCAGCGCACCCTCTACCCGTTGTTCAGGACGCTCATCGAGATATACCGAATCCTCCTGAGCGATAGCAATGTCCTTGAAGTAAGGAACCACGCCGAGAACAGGCTTTTTCGTCCTGTCCTCAAGGTAATCGAGGCCGGGTTTGAGCAGCGTTACATCGCCACGAAACTTGTTAATAATAAACCCTTTAATGCG
>DIKB01000038.1:1093-1598 GCA_002421445.1 Dehalococcoidia bacterium UBA5629
ACCAGCAGCACCGGGGCATCCGCCATGCGTGCCACCCGCATATTGACGATCTCCCGATCACGAAAGTTGATCTCTGCTGGGCTGCCCGCGCCCTCAATAACCACAATATCATACTCGGCACGCAACCGTGTCAGCGATTCCTCAATGCATTGCACCAGATCGGGAGTTTGATCGTAGTATTTTCCGGCATCCAGCCTCTGCCTGACCTTGCCCATGACAATAATCTGTGCCGTCGTATCCGCCTCAGGTTTGATCAGCACAGGATTCATGTAAATGGAAGGCTCGATGCCTGCAGCTTCAGCCTGCACCGCCTGCGCCCGTCCTATCTCCCCTCCCTCCCTGGTCACGAACGAGTTGAGCGCCATATTCTGCGATTTGAACGGGGCTACCCTGAAGCCATCCTGTTTGAATATGCGGCACAGCGCCGTCACCATAATGCTTTTACCGACGGATGACGCCGTCCCCTGTATCATCAATGTTTTAGCTGTCATCAGACTCCTTTATT
>DIKB01000038.1:1636-8972 GCA_002421445.1 Dehalococcoidia bacterium UBA5629
CGGATATATGACGGCAGGCCGAACGACGCGCAATCCCTCACCAGGATTTTCTTTTTCAACAACGCTTTCCTCAGCGCACACCCTTCGCCAACACGCACCAGGAAAAAATTCGTGTCCGATGGTACAACAATGAGACCCATAGCCGTCAACTCTCTCACCAGAAACTGCTTCGCTTCCCTGATTTTGATATTGCACTCCTCCAGATACGATGTCGCTTCCAGAGAAAATAGCCCCGCCCGTTGTGCGACCGCGTTGACATTCCACGGAGGCAGCACCTTCCGTATCACGGAAACAATATCGGGGCTGGAAAGCATGTAGCCGATCCGTAAACCGGCAAGCGCGTAATCTTTGGTCATCGAACGCAGAATAACGACATTGCCCTGCCCGATCAGGTCGCTCGAATCCCATGCCCCCTCGGTAAACGCAATATAGGCCTCATCGAGCACAACCAAACTATCCGTTGCCAATGTAACGATCTCTCGAACAACGTCCTGCGACAGATACCTGCCCGTCGGGTTGTTCGGATTGCACAGGAAAATGCCTTTGGGTCTGCGTTTCTTAACGAGTGACTTGATCTCACGGATATCGAATTTAAAATCAGGCTCAACGGCAACGGGATGCTGCATAATTGCAGCATCAGTCAGCCGGCAGGCAAGATCATACTCGCCATAGGTCGGCTGCGGTATTAGAGCCGTATCCTGTTGTGAAAAGTAAGCGGCAGCCACCGCTCGTATCAGTTCCGTCGTTCCGGCACCGACACAGATGGACTCCGGTGATACATTGTGATACTTCGCCAGTTCCGTCACCAGTTCCGTTGAATTCGTATCCGGATATCGATCTATAGCAGCGTCATGCAACATCTTCTCCATGCCCGGCGGCGGCCCGAACGGATTGATATTGACGCTGAAATCGAGGATATCATCGGGCATTAGCCCGAGAGCGGCTGTCTCCCGGTAATCGATGCCGCCATGAACGGAGGCGGGCAGTTTTTCTATATGACGGTTAGGCCGCAGCATGATATATCACCAATCCAACAGCGGACAGCAATGTCCAGATCAAAGCAGCACAGTACAGCAGTGAAACGGAGCCATCGATATGGCGCAGAGTAAGCGCATTAGCGCCGTCGCCAATCACATAATGCCCCGACTTCTCCAACCTGATGCCGAGCGCACCGGCCATGGCGCTCATCGTCCAGCCTGCGTTCGGACTTTCCGTCTTCGCATGATCACGGACCATACATTGCCAGGCCCTCTTACCGCAGCGGCGGCAGATAAAAGCAGCCAGGACAAGCAGCATCGCACTTAGCCGCGACGGAATATAGTTGACCACGTCATCCAGCCTGGCAGCGAACTTACCTGCATACTCCCATCTCCCGTGATAGCCGATCATGGCATCGAAGGTATTGATCACCCTGTAAGCAACAGCACCGGGCAGTCCGAAAATGAGAAAATAGAACAGCGGAGCGATATAGCTGTCGCAGCTATTCTCAGCCACCGATTCTACGGTCGCCGAGATCATCTGCTCCCGGCCAAGCCGACTTGTATCGCGGCTGACCAGCGCCTGTAGATACCCCGAGGCGCCTGCCGCATCGTCACTCTGCAATTGCCTCTTCACCCCTTCCGCCGCCTGTCTCAATCCTCTGAGCGAAAAGGTATATTTAAGCAACATCGCCACCACAACAATATAGGCGATGATATTAATCGTCATTAACCAGGCAACGAACAGGTAGCTGAGCGTTGTCGCTATGCCTGTAATAAGCAACACCACAGCAGTGCCATACAAAAACTGCCGCAGATTACCCTGTGGCATCCATCTCACTGATAAATTTATCAGGCCACCCAGCCAGGCAACAGGATGAAATCTGTTCGAAGGTTCCCCGAAAAGGAGATCGATCCCCAGCGCCAGCAGTAAAATAAGAGCCGATTCCATATCATCTAGTTTGCCCGTTCAAAAAGCTTCTCTCGATCTTTTTCAGCAATGACGACAGTGAACGGTAGATTGTTAACCGGATTAGGGTAAACGTAGACCTGCGCACCATATACCTCTTCGATCGCCTTAGCTGTGATCACATCCGATGGCGTGCCGCAACTGTGAACTCGCCCGTTATGGAACATGACAAGCTGATCGCAATACTGAACGGCCAGGTTTAAATCGTGGAGGGCAATGATCACCGTCAACATCTTATCTATGCAGAGACGATGTACCAACTCCAGCATCTCAATCTGATATTTGATATCGAGATGGGCGGTCGGCTCATCGAGCAGCAGTATCTTCGGTTCCTGCGCCAGAGCGCGGGCCAGTATCAAACGTTGTTTCTCACCGCCGGATAGCTCGGCAACGCGTCGATCGGCAAAGCCGATTGTCCTCGTTACTTCCATGGCATCATAAACGATCGCCAGATCACGTGCACCCTCATATTTGAATAATCCGAGATGCGGTGTTCTACCCATGAGCACCACCTCAAAAGCAGTGAACAGATCGGGAATGATCGGATTTTGCGGCACCACCGCCACCAGCCGTGAAACATCATCTCGCTTCAGCTTTGCCAGTTCGTGCCCGTCAAGGAAAACTCGCCCGGACTGCAATGGCAATATACGTGTCAATCCTTTGATCAGCGTCGATTTGCCGCAGCCGTTCGGACCGATAATGCCGGCCATTCTGCCTGCGGGAGCTTCAAAAGATACCTCACTGAGCACAGGCTTTGCATCATAGCCCAGAGTGATATCACATAAACGCACATTGTTCATTAGAATATCGCCCTCTTTTTCTGTCTGAGCAGATACAGAAAAAACGGAGCGCCAAAAAACGCCGTGATCGCACCGACGGGTATCTCGGTCGGAGCCATTATGGTCCGCGCAGCGGTATCCGCCAGTATCAGGAAGATCGCCCCGGAGATAGCTGCCAGAGGCAGCAGAAAACGATGATCGGGACCCCAGATCAGACGGACAGCGTGGGGAATGATGAGGCCGACAAAGCCGATGATGCCGCAGAATGATACAGCGGCAGCGGTGATTAACGTCGCTGCAGCCAGCAGAATGAGCTTCACCTTTTCTACGTTGATGCCAAGTTGCTGTGCCTGTTCCTCATCCAGTTGCATCACGTTCAGAGGACGTGCATACAGATAGATAATCACTATGCCGATAATGATATACGGCGTCACCGTAGTAACCTGATCCCAGGTGGTTAGAGACAACGTTCCCAGCAGCCATGAGATGATCCCGTGGAGTCTGTCGCCCGATGCCAGCATCAGGTATGATGAGATGGACTGAAGGAAAGCGCCGAGCGCTACGCCGGCAAGGATCAGCGTGGTCATGGGCAATGACCTGCCCACTCTGGCTACCATATATACCACCGCAACGGCCATCACAGCGCCGATGAATGCGAGTATCGGCACACCCGTAATCTGCAACACAGACGGCAGCATGAATCCAATTATCGCGCCGAGTCCCGCCCCCTGCGCTACACCAATCAGATAAGGATCAGCCAGCGGGTTCCTGAACAATCCCTGATATGTCGTGCCGGCCACGGATAATGCCGCTCCCACCAGGGCCGCAAGCAGAATACGCGGCAGTCGGATATCGAAAATGATAATTTCAATGCTGTTCGACCATGTCTGATCGATAGTAAGAAACGGGATTTTGGACAGCATAACGCTGACGATCGTGAAAAACGGTATGTCGGTGCTCCCCACCACTGAGGTCACCAGGATAACCACAAAAAGCACAATAGCCAGGCCGATGATAGCATAAATGCGGCCGCGCCAGCGCAATGGATACGCCGCGATCGCCTGCGGTACCGGAATGTCCCTCAATGCCTCGATCGTCATTTGTTTCGCCATTCGTCATTTGTTTCGCCATTCGTCATTTGTTTCGCCAAAAAAATAATCCCCTGCTTCCACAAGCAGGGGATTTTATATAAACAATAAAACCCACCCCCTTACTCCGCGGAGGCAGTGAAATGCAATCGGGCTGGTGTTCTGACTTTACAGCAGGCGGTACTGTTCCGGAGTTTCACCGGATTGCTGATCCAATGCCCGGAATCGATTCCGGGCTCCCCGATTTCACATATTCAATTATCTAAAGCGTATCAGGAAAATAACGGCCAAGTCAATATGAATATACGCTTTAATCCGAATACCGGCGGCGGCTGATGGTATATACCAGCAGACCGGCGGCAATTATGACACCGATAGCGATCACCATCCACACCCATAGCGGCGTAGACTGTGCAGTAACCGGAGGCATCATCGGCATCCTTGTGGGCTGGGGAGTATCCAAAGTCATTACCAGCATGGGGACATTTACCACATTGATATCGCCGGATATCGTTTTGCTGGCATTCTCCATTTCTGTAGGTATCGGGATATTCTTCGGATTTTACCCGGCTTGGCAAGCATCGAAACTCAGACCGATCGAAGCACTCAGACATGAGTAGAGCGTTGTGTCATTTATAATAACAATGTGATATCTGATCTGTGTCTTTGTCCTTCGAGTTATTGCGAGAGCAATAGCGTCGAGAAGGCTTTCTTCAGATCGAGCACCTCGATACGCTGCTACGCAGCTACTCGGCGAACGGTCACTGAGCGAAGCGGTGCACTGAGATGTTCATCGAGCGGAGTTCGAGATGGTAGTCGAAGTGACCAATCCTGGCTACGCCGCCACCGGCTGGAGAGATACCTTCACCCCGGTTCCCGAGCTAATATGCTGAGCAGCTTGAATTCTATTGAGGTGAGATCCAACGATTTCCCGGCAAGGTACACCTTGTGCTTGAGAAAATCTATCGCCAGGTCTCCGTGATTGATCCTTTCTTCATTGCGCACACCCTTCTCCGCAGGTATCCGCCTCAGCACAGCCCTGACTCTTGCCGCCAATAACCGTCACGTTCAAGATACAGCTTCACCAGCTCCGTCGTTGTGACATCATCATCCACCACCAATATCTTCATCTTTTTTGATACCATGATTCATCCTATGGTGATTTTCGTTTCATAGTATACCAATGGAAACGACCTTATCAAGAAAGAGCAGAGAGCAAGAGCAGAATGAGAAAATTCAATTCTTGTTTTATGGCGAACAGAGATAGCTTCGCTTAAAGAATCTCAGCAATATAGATAACGTGGTGTTTGTTTACCGCTATAAATTTCGCTGCAGTATCGCCAGTTACCATAGCCGGCAATATTTCCACATCGGTCATCGGCAGAAAATCTTCGCTATTGGCCAGAATATTAGATACTTTCTGCTGCGTTTCTGTATAGAGCTGACCTGTAAGCACAAATGGCGGTACGTACACATTAACCAGGCGCTGCGTTTTCCTTCTAAATGACACATCATGAGGCCGTTTTTTAACAGCACCGGTATCCTGCCATTCGTCTCTCGCTACCGCAAAGAGGATATTACTTTTAACAATATAGCAGCTACCGACCACCATACGATCTTTCTTATTGCTGTTAGCACAAACATCCACTTCAACCATTTGCAGAAAATCAGAAGGCAGGCGAGGTTGTTCAGCCACCCCCCCTTTATTCAACACATCGAGCACCCGCTGCTTTTGAGAATGAACTAACGCACCATTAAATGTATATGCAGAAGTACAAACGACAAGATTCGTCCATGCAAGGACAATTTTCTCTTCCCTTTTGCTTTCTTTCGTTTTGCTTATATTGCTGGCACGATCCATATAATTAGCACCATTCGCATCTATTGATGAGGTTACGTTGCTTGTGTAGCATCCAGCACAAAAATAACATGTGATTTGTTGATGGCAACAAAATCCACCAGGGTTTCTCCGATACAAACCGGAGGATTGATTTCCACATCAGTAACCGGCAAAAAATCATCGTCGATCTCCAGTAGATGATCCAGTTTCTGCCAGTTCTCCGTATATAACGTACCGGTAATAGTATAGACAGGCATTTGGATCTTGGCCCGTACCTTCTTTTTTGATCTGATCGGATAACCGACGAGCTGACGTTTAACCGCCTCACTTCGCCGCTGTCCACCTTCTCTGTCAATAACAAACAAAATACTCTGCTTCCCGATGTAGCTGGTAGTTGATTCCTCTATCTTTTGTCCTTCTGCAGCAAGAACCTCGGCTTCGGCAATTTGTACGAAAGCTCTAGAGGCGCGGGGATGTCCTGTTACAATACCTTTATTCAAAGCATCGAGAATGCGTTGCTGTGGCATATGATGCACTTTACCATTAAAGGTATACCCCTCCACACACACAGTAACTTTTGTGGTATCCGCTGAAACCGGTGATGGCATACCTGGTATCGGGCCATATGGTTCATTCATCATAATACTCAATAAACCTCCATCTGGAGCATCCTATCATCAACTGGTATAGTCTAGTTTCCAGCGAAAACATTGTCAATACAAAAAACTTTTCAATCGGGTTCGAAAAGGTTACAATAGTGCTCATTCAATATTTCGATGTCATTGTACAGTATGGAGTGACGTTTATGGTAAAAAGCGCAACGATCAACAAGACAAAAATAGGGAAAAGAACACAGTTGACTGAAATTGAATCCAAGAAATTGTTGAAGGCAGCCGGCATTCCTGTTATCGAAGCAAAACTGGCGAAGACAAAGACAGAAGCCGTCGCATTGAGCAAAGAGATAGGATTCCCCGTCGCACTCAAAATAGTATCTGAAGATGTCACACATAAAAGCAACGCCGGCGGTGTTAAGCTAAACCTGAAGAGCGGAGCACAGGTAGATAAGGCATATACCGAGATACTCGCCTTGGTAAAAAAACACTATCCCGAAGCGCAAATCGATGGAGTCTCCGTTCAACAGATGGCAAAGCCCGGAATCGAGGTCATCATCGGCATGACAAAAGACGCACAGTTCGGACCGGTGTTGATGTTCGGCCTCGGCGGTATACTGGTAGAGATACTCAAGGATGTTGCTTTCCGCATCGTTCCATTAACTCCACATGACGCACACGAGATGATACGGGACATTAAGGGATATAAGTTATTGGAAGGCTACCGCGGGCAGGAGCCTGCCGATGTAAAGACTCTGGAGAAATTGCTCGTTAACCTGTCACGCTTTATTGATAAACATCCTGAAATAAAAGAACTCGATCTCAACCCGGTCTTTGCCTATAAAGACGGCGCAGTCGCTGTCGATGCGCGCGTGATATTAGAACCCGCAGCGAAATAACCAATACCGGTAAAGTACGTATCAAGGCTTCAATTTTCATCAATTGGCACAATCACGCCGGCAACTGCTCTAACGTAAAATGAAGCGCGCTTGACGGCAATGAAAAGCCTCTGTTAGAATCGATGACTTACGGGGCTGTAGCTTAGCTGGGAGAGCGCTGCGTTCGCAATGC
>DIKB01000061.1:0-1731 GCA_002421445.1 Dehalococcoidia bacterium UBA5629
TGAGCAATATAGCCGGCAAAGGCTCCTTTCGGTAAAACTGTTACCTCGATCGGATTTGTGTTCAGAATAGTCTCTACATTGCCATAAAGAAAACCATCTTCCAGATTCTTGATTTCCTGATAGACGGACTTTGCCAGCTGCTGTTCATTTGCAGTATAACCGTCTTTTAATTCAACATACAGATGCAAAATCGGACGCCCATCCGCCATCTCTTTGCTGGCCGTCCAATCTACATACGGTATCTTTGTATTTTCGACTGCCTGCCAGATCACCTTCTCCGTCAATCTGATGAAACCACCGATATCGATGATATCATCAACACGGCCTACGAAAGCCATCTGCGGTATATCAATGCCGAGAGCTTCGTTTCTCAGAGAGGTTATTTTGACGACATCTCCAGTGCGATATCTCACCAGCGCCCCACCATGGAGATTGGTGATGACGAGTTCATATTTTCCCCCGGTTTTCACCTTATCCAGGCAGATCGCTCGTGGCTTATAATGATTATCCTCTTGCCAATTCGTATATTCTGATTCCGGTATGAACTCCAGGAAGTTCAGGTTCGGGATAAATACCATACTACCGAAGTCCCATGTTTGTGTAGCGATGACACCTCCTTCAGTAGACGTGTAAACATCGAGTGGATATTTTCCCCACATGTTTTTGATTGTTTCTTTGAATACTGTACCGTCTGTGCCGCTGCCAATTATCCCCTTGATGTCCCAGAGGTCTTTGGGCATCATCGGTCTGTGTTCTCGTTTGCTCTTGATGAGTGCCCTGATTATGCGATATGCGGCTCTTGGTTTGGTGATAAGAGGCCTGATGTCCATTTTCTCCATGCGCTTTTTCATCATTTCGCCTACTGCCATCAGTGCGACAGATACGCCAAAATAGAAATCAAATCCTTTGGAGAGAGCCATATCGAAGCTTTTTCGAATTCTTTGCTCAAACTCCATTTTTTCAGCTTCTTCAAGCGGAGGCATGCAGTTATTGGATATCTCCTTTGAGACAATATAGGCGAATGCCCCCGATGTATAAGGTCTGGGCGCAACGGCATAGATAAACTTCAGATGATCCTTGAGTTTTGCAATGTCCCCCTTGCTCTTGCAACTGGCAAATATGGCGCAGCCGAACATGGCGTAGGACTCTTCTTCGGCGAATCGGTGGGTAACGGGCACCCATTTGATTGATTCCCAGTTAAACGGGTACTCGGATGATCTTCCCGATGTATGTTGCCAGAACGCCGGTTTCATAGGGAGAGAATCGTCTTTTTGTTGCGATAGATATTGATTGTAATCTGCGTATGTGGTCAATGGCACTTGCGCCAGAAACTCTTCGACTGTTTCCGGCCAGGCATTATTCAAAATCTTTCTGCCCAGTTCGCTGTGTTTGAGCAGTTCAATCTGTTCCATCAACAGGCGTTTTTGCATTGTCATTATTTGATCGAGCGGCAATTCGATGAATCCGCAGCAAGCCTGCCATAATTCTTCAAAACGTTCTTGCTGCAAAAGCTCCTTTATTCTTGACATAATACACCTCCTGTGTCTGATTATTAGGTATACTATGGCACGCGTGGAGGCGGTTGAGAAGTGGTTATATACTAGAACATAGTTCTAGTGATCGTGAAACTATGAATTATGAAGAGATGAGAAATAGAAGGGCAGAATGTGCCCTGCGATGAAGTTTAAGCGCGCTTTGGCTTTACGCCCAGTGTCTTCATCTTCTGGTTAA
>DIKB01000061.1:1869-23959 GCA_002421445.1 Dehalococcoidia bacterium UBA5629
GAGGAAGTTAAGAAACTCGGAAAGCCCCATGTCGCCGCGATTTTCGTCAATCCTCTTTGCAATGTCTGCATCCAGTATAAGCATTCTTTTCTCCGACATTGACAACTCCTCTCTTTATCACGCTGCATGGCAGCACGGGTTATTTACGACTCTCGCTATGGTGAAAACACAGTGTATCAGTAATTTCAGTTATTTAAAGTCTCCGCCGTCTTCAAGGTCGAGCACTTCCAGAACACTATCTATGCTTGCCATCAGGCTTTTACCTTTATCTGTTACCTGATAGGTCATTGTCGGATTACCGACAACCAGTTTATCGATAAAGCCGTGATTTATCAGGAAGCTAAGATATTTCTGTATTTGAGTATAGCTCATGTTTACTCCATACATGAGCTCGGTTTTTCCCGCTCCATTCTCCCCAAGCCTCAACATCTCTCCTATTATCTCAATATTTGATCTACGACGCCCCATTTTTATGCTCTTTATGCCTGTGATATTCTCCCATTACCAGTACTTTTTTACCGGACATACCAGTACTTATGTACTATACATAACAGTATTATAATATCATGCCTGTCAAGAGCCACCTCCGATGCTTTATTTAAGTATAGCCGTCTGGTTACAGAAAAATGGATGAAGTTTCGCTGGTAAAATAACTCATACTGGTTTACAATCATTTTCTTGTGGTCATGATTTATTGGAAACGACATAAGAGGTGAACGATGACATTAAAAAAGAGCACAGGCATTGTTATTATCGGCGGAACGGCCTGCGGACCCAAAGCGTCAGCACGTGCCAGACGGTGTGACCCGCGGGCAAAGATCACTCTCATCGAGCAGACAGAAGAGATATCAACCGCTACCTGCGGTATGCCGTACTATATTTCGGGTGTGATTTCGAAGCGAGCAACGATGCTGCAACGCAATTCAGCTTACTTTAAAAATGTTTTTGATATCGACGTTCTTACCGGTACCAGGGCAATGCATATAGACCGAAAATCACATACAGTTGAATTGATGACTGTAAGAGATGGTCAATCATCGAAAATAAAATACGATAAACTCGTTCTCGCAACCGGCAGCCTTCCTGCAATACCGAATCTGCCGGGGAAAGACCTGAAGGGTATTGTGACACTGAGCAGACTTACCGATGCCGATACCATCCATGGCCTGGTTACTACGAAGGGTTTTAATAATGTAGTTGTTGTCGGTGCCGGGCTTATCGGCATGGAGATGGCGGAAGCGTTCTCAACGAAAGGGCTGAAGGTTACCGTGATCGAAGCCCTTGATCGTGTGCTCCCGGCTTTGCTGGATAGTGAGATTGCATTTCATATCGAAAAGCACTTAAAACAAAAAGGTGTTAACGTTGTCACGGGGCAACGCGTAACTGGTTTTGAAGGCAACAATAAGGGTTGGGTGAAGGCAGTCAAAACGGCAGATCAAAAAATCGAGGCTGACATTGTTTTGCTGGCGCTTGGTGTGAAGCCGAATATCAGCATAGCAAGCGAAGCAGGAATTACCATCGGGCAACTCGGCGGCATAGTGGTAGATGAGACCATGCAAACGAATGATCCCGATATTTACGCCGGAGGGGATTGCGTGGAGAATATCAATCTGCTCACCCGTCAACCGATGCTGGCGCCGATGGGATCGACCGCAAACAAGCACGGCAGAGTGATCGGGACAAATGTAACCGGAGGCAAAGAAACTTTCCCCGGCATCGTTGGCACAGCGATTGCAAAAGTATTCGATTACAATGTCGGGCGGACAGGTCTCACTGAAGCGTCTGCCATAGCGGATGGCTACGAGGTGATCACATCGCTTGTTCCCGGATCCGAACATGCTTCATATTATCCGGAGAGCAGGGATATACTGGTAAAACTCATCGTGGATAAAAATGACGACACGATTCTGGGAGGACAGGTGGTGGGAACCGGTGATGTTGCGAAAAGGGTTGATGTGCTGGCTGCGGCACTCACATTCGGTTACGATGTCAGCGATCTGGCTAATCTCGATCTTGCTTATGCTCCTCCATATAACAGTGCGCTGGACCCTCTCCACCATGCGGCTAATGTGATCCGAAACCAGAGATCAGGACTTGCCCGCCCACTAACCGCAGCCGAGGTGAAACGGAAGCTCGATAACAGTGACGACTTTATCCTTCTTGATGTGCGATCACCTGAAGAATATAAAACGGTCAGAATAAACGCTTCTCAGACCAGGCTGCTACCGCTGCCCGAGCTACGATCGAGGATAGATGAACTGCCCAAGGATGCCGAGATCGTTGTTTACTGTAAAACGAGCGTTCGAGCATATCAGGCACAGCGCATTCTGAGCGGAGCGGGATACAAAAATGTGGCGTTTCTTTCCGGCAGTATCAGCGCATGGCCGTATGACGTTTCGATGGACTGGAAATCACCGCTCGGGAGGCTAAAGTAAATCCGGATGATCTTGTTATGATTTCCAATGTAACAATACAGGCAGATCTCTACATAGCATTCAGCAAAGATATCTCTGATAGTACCATCACAGCATGGCAGAAAGCGCTTGATTCCTTGAAACAGGAACGGGATTCAGACGGTAAAACGGTCTACGATAAGATACATGCCAAATACAGCGATCCTTATTATGTGCAGAGCCTGTTGAAGTGATAGAGTTTCGTGTTGGATGTTTAAAACTCGAAGTGTTTATCTTTGAACAGGGTTACACAGGCATTCACAACGCCGGCGTCGTATAGTTTACCGCTGTTTCTTGCGATTTCTTCCATTGCCGCATTGATTCCGAGGGCGGCTCGATAAGGACGGTGCGAAGCCATCGATTCAACCACGTCCGATACTGCAAGGATCCTCGCTTCAATAAGTATGTCCTTGTTTGATAATCCTGAAGGATAGCCGGATCCATTCATCCTTTCATGGTGTTGCAATACGATATCTGCAACCGGCCAGGCGAATTCTATTTGCTTCAATATTTCATGGCCGATACTGGGGTGAGCCTTCATCATCATGAATTCCACCTCAGTTAGTGCTCCCGGTTTGCTCAGTATTTCTGAAGGAATGGCCATTTTGCCGATGTCATGAACAAGCCCGGCTGCACGAAGTCCATTAATCTGATCTTCGGATAATTCCATTTCTTTAGCAATCTCGCACGCCAGCTTCATTACCCTGCCCTGGTGACCGGCAGTATAGGGATCCCGCAATTCGACTATTGATGTCATAACCCTTATCATTCCCTGCACGGTTGACTGCAATTTCTCATAGCTATTTTTGATTCTATTTTCTGCCTGCACCCGGGCTGTGATATCGTTCAAAAAGCTCAAGGTCGCGCGTTCGTTATCCCAATCGATAATAACTGCATTGGCTTCTACCCACCTGATGCTCTTGTCTTTGCGCACGACTCTGAAGGTATAGAGACGAGGAACGTCTCCTCCTTTCAGTCTTTCGTTGTAATTATGCAAGACCATTTTCTGATCATCAGGGTGAACAAAATTGATGAAATTGTGAGAAGTTAGCTCTTTTTCTGTATAGCCGGTAACTTCCATTGCTTTCGGGTTCACAAATTTGATTGTATTACCTTGAGATACCAGAATAGCCTCGTTGGAGTTCTCTACGAGGAGTTTATATCTTTCCTTCGATGTCCTGGCTATTTGCATCGCATGTTGGCGCTCCGTTATCTCGATTATTAAATTCTCATTAACCTTCTCCAGTTCTGCAGTGCGCATTTGGACTTTTTGCTCTAACTGATCGTGAGCCTGCCGCAAAGCCTGTTCCGTCTGACGGCGTTGCAATGCGACTGATGCCTGATTTATGAATGTCTCTATCATGAGCGGGTTTCTCAACTTGTTTCCTCGATGCATCAGGATTGCGGTGCTTCCGTATAAATTACCCTTCCAGGCGAAACCCAAAGCATATACATCATCCAATGCCAGTAATTTTTCAATTGCATGACACGTAGTCGCCGGTATTGCTCCGACAGTTAGCTCGCTCAGCCCTTCGGGCACTTTCTGTAGCCTGCCGCTGCTGAGTCCGATCCTTGCTGCTTCATTTATTGGGCTGGACATTCCGATAAGCTTCCTCCCGACCATTTTAAGGACAGTTTTCATATTTTCATTGATTCCCATTATTGCCCGGACTGAAAAGCTGCTGGTTGCTTCTTCGAATGAGTTAACGACAATGATATTGTCACCGATAAGCTCACTTAACCGTTCAGCGATATATTGATGGATATTGGCTTCGGGAGGAAGCTCTACCAGTTCCATCGCTGTTTTTGAAAGGATGGCCAGATCACGCATATAATGGCTGTCATCTTTCTGCGTATGTATTTGATCAGCAGACGGCGGCACTCGATCCGGATATTGATCTCTCTGTTGTTGGGTAGTCATAGTACCTTATTCATTGCATCCTTCAGAACAAAATTGCAGGGCACAAGAGATCATTGATATGTCACATGTGAATATTATCGTAATAAAACGATACTATAGCATCCCCTAATGGTACTATTTTGTGTTAACTTTCGTACCTGTAATAGCCACTGGAGTTTTTTGCGGGAAGTGTTTGCGGGAAGTTGACTTGCTTGCTCCATCGTGCAATACTCGAAAAGCCTCGCAGTTTTAAAGGTAATCATACAGACTATCACTCAGGAGGTTATTCATGGCGGACATACGTATCGAAAAGCTTGCCGACGTACTGGTCGACTACTCGGTTGCGGTACGAAAGGGAGATAAAGTGCTCATCAACGGCAGTACGCTCTGCGAGCCTTTACTTCAACAGGTATATTTAAAGGTGCTGCAGGCCGGCGGCTATCCGCTGATGATGCCGTCGATCTCGGGCACGGAGGAGCTGCTATACCGTTATGGTTCGGATGATCAGTTGCAGCATATACCCGCCCCGATGAAGCTGGCTATGGAGACGTATGATGTTCGCATCTCCATACTCGGTGATGCCAATACCAGATTGCTGAGCACTATCGACCCGGCTCGGATGGTGCTGCACAACCAGGCATATACCGAGATGACCAAAATATTCATGAAGCGCTCAGCCAGCGGAGATTTGCGCTGGACGGTGACGCTCTTCCCCACAAATGCGTATGCCCAGGATGCTGAGATGAGTTTGCGCGAGTACGAGGATTTTGTCTATGGAGCCTGTCTGCCCGATTTAAACGATCCTGTCGGCTACTGGAAAAAGTTCTCTATACATCAACAGAAGATCATCGATTGGCTGAAAGGTAAGAAGGAAGTTCATCTTGTCGGGACGGATACTGATCTTCGACTTACTATCGCAGATCGTGTCTTCATAAACTGCGATGGACGCTACAATATGCCCGATGGAGAGATATTCACCGGGCCGGTGGAGGATAGTATCGAAGGTCACGTTCGTTTCTCCTACCCGACGATTTATGAAGGGCGCGAAGTTATTGGCGTGCAGTTATGGTTTAAGCAGGGCAGAGTGATCAGGGCAAGCGCTGAAAAGAATGAAGAGTTCCTGCTCAAGACGCTGGATACGGACGAGGGAGCAAGGCGGGTGGGCGAATTCGCTATCGGCACGAACGAAGGGATCACCCGATTCACACGTGAGATACTGTTCGATGAGAAGATAAACAGCAGCTTCCACATGGCGCTGGGCGCCGGTTATCCTGAGACGGGCAGCGTAAACGAGTCCGCCATTCACTGGGATATGGTCTGCGATTTGCGGAATAATTCGGAGATTCTTGTCGATGGGCAACGGCTTTATCATAATGGCAGGCTGGCAATCGATCTTTAATCTACTTGATGCAGTTTTGTCCGTGTCATCAAAAAGCTGATATTATTGATTGTACGTTATACGGTTGAATTCTTATGACTCCGATTATTCGAACGAGCAAACTGAGCAAGAAATATCATGATCTGCTGGCCGTTGATCATGTGAATTTGGAGGTCAATGAGGGCGAGTGTTTCGGCTTGCTGGGCCCGAACGGCGCTGGTAAAACATCATTGATCAAAATGATCACAGCGGTTATGCCTCCGACCTCGGGAGATGCCTGGATTCTGGACTATAATCTAAAAACGCATCCCCGTCAGGCCAAAGCGATCCTTGGAGTGGTGCCGCAGATAGATAATCTTGATCCTGATCTGACTGTGCTTCAGAATCTGATGACGTTCTCCCGGTACTTCGATATACCTAAAGCCGAGGCCCTAAAGCGAAGCTTAACTGTGCTCAAATTGTTCAGTCTGGAAGAGAAGGCGGCAAGCTATATTGAAGAGCTATCCGGAGGCATGAAGCGTCGTTTGCTCATTGCGCGGGGATTTATTAATAACCCGAAGATCGTTATTCTCGATGAACCGACTATAGGTCTTGATCCTCAAGCAAAATTTCTCGTCTGGCGCAAACTAACTGAGTTAAAAGAACAGGGGATCACCCAATTGTTGTGCACACAAAACATGGATGAAGCAAGGTATTTGTGCGACCGCATAGCGATAATGTCGGAGGGGAGCATTGTCAGCCTCGATACTCCCCAGAATTTGATCGCTCAGTTCGTGGGCAAAGATGTCTGGGAGATCAGTGTAAATCCAGTGGAAAAACATGAAGTGATCAAGGCATTGGAGCAGCAGGGGCTGCTTTTTGAAGATGTCGGCACCCGCATTCATGTATATCAATTCGACGATATGGACGCTTTGGCCGATATAGTCGGCTCATCTGATAAATTGCACCGAAGGCAGGCTAACCTTGAGGATGTCTTCTTTAAATTGACAGGGAGGTCGATGGTAGAGTGAATTTGTTCTCATGGCGGTTCATCCGCGTCTGGCAACGAAATTTTGACGTCTTTTTGAGGTTATGGCACTCCGAAGTGCCTGGTCTCGTTATTGAGCCTGTGGTCATACTACTGGCTATGGGACTTGGTCTCGGCGCTTATGTCGGCCTTGTTGGCGGACAGCAATACATCATGTTCGTTACTCCAGGCATAATTGCGGGGTATTCTATGTTTAGCGCAAGCTTTGAATGTACCTATGGCAGCTTTGCCCGTATGAAGTTTCAAAAAACATTCGATGCCATTATCGCTACACCATTGAATGCCGAGGATGTTATTGTCGGAGAAATCTTCTGGGGAGCCACGCGTTCCGCGCTGACCGGCACAGTCATCCTGCTCATTGCGCTGGCATTTCAGCTTGTCAGTTCGCCATGGGCCGTGCTCATTCCTGTTCTCACCTTTGTTGAAGGGCTGATGTTCTCTTCGATTGCGCTGCTTTTTACCTCGCTGGTTCCTTCGATCTATAGCTTCAACTACTTTTTCACGCTATTTGTCACACCGATGTTTTTCTTCAGCGGTGTTTTCTTCCCGCTGTCATCATTCCCGGAGATCGTTCAGCGATTGAGCCTTATTGCTCCGCTGACCGCTGCCGTTGAGATCAGCAGGGCACTGCTCGATGGGGAATTTCATCCCATGTTGCTTCTGGACATCGCCATCATCGTTGCTATTACTATGTTGTTCTTCTACCTGTCACTGAGATTTATGAAGCGGAGGCTGACAGCCTGATCAATGATAGATAACAGAAATAAGCACAGAGCGGGCAAGCCAAACGTTGTCGGGGCAAATAAGCGTCCTGCGGTGCCGCCGCATGCAGTTCTATCCAGTGGAAAAACACAGCAAATGGCTCAGGGGCCGTTACTCAAGGTGTTGACCTCAAATCGTATCGGGTCCAGGCGACAGCTCGCCAGCGCCATTAAGCAGGGCAAAATCATAGTCAACGGAACAGCTGTCGAGAATTTTTCATTGTCGGTGAACTTGAAGAAAGATACAGTCGTAATGGATGGCAAACGTATTCAGCCGGAAACATCGCGGAGGATTATCCTGATGTTCAATAAGCCAGCCGGTGTTGTGACCACAACGAGCGATGAGATGGGGCGAACGACTGTTATTGAGCTTTTACCCCGTGAATATCAGGGATTGGGGCTTTATCCTATCGGGCGGCTCGATAAAGAGAGCACCGGACTGCTGTTGATAACCAATGACGGTGATATAACATACCGGCTTACTCATCCCAAATTCGAACATGAAAAAGAATATCTGGTTGCTATTAACGGCAGGCTTCAGGGAGGCGATCTCGATAAGATCAGAAAGGGGGTTCTGCTTGAAGATGGCGTTACCGGTCCTGCGATAATTACAGAGGTCAGAGGAAAACTGCCGTTCAATTACCGGATGATTATCCACGAAGGCAGAAAACGTCAGATACGGCGCACCTTCGAAAGCATCGGGCAGCGGGTTATCGCATTGAAAAGGGTCAGAGTAGGGCAGATCGAATTGGGCACATTGCCCGAAGGCACTGTGCGTGAATTGACCCGGGACGAAATAGAGAAACTGGGAGTGAAGACTGCACGCCGCCCTGTGCCTGGACGGGAGCAGCAACCTATCCGAAAAACATCCAGTCGAAATGAATAACAGCTACGAAGATGAATTATATAAGCACAGGAAAAATATGTACCTGTTTAGCAGTTGGGATTATCCTCATAGCCGGATGCAGTATAAAACCGGCAGCCGTTATTCCTGCTGCGGCCTCATTATCGGATAACCTGACTGTAGTAGTGCCATCTACGGATAAACCGGTAAGCTCTTTGCCATCATCAGAAAATAAAACGTTGTCTTTACCCGTAAATAATAACGTCTCTGTTGCACAAACCGGTATCGAAATTGGGAATCTAGCCCCTGATTTTGTTCTGAAAACTTTTGATGACAGGGATATCAAATTGAGCGATTTCCGAGGTAAGAACATTTTTCTGCATTTTTGGGATATCGGATGTCCGAAATGCGTAGAGGAGATGCCCCATATTCAAAGAGTGTGGGAATCTCATCAGAAAAATAACGATCTGATGGTGCTCGCCGTTAATCTTGGTGGCAGCGCTGAGCTTGTCCGGAATTTCATGAAAGGCTACGGGTACACATTCACCGCTCTGCTTGACTCGGATAGAGTAGTTAATCGACTCTATGATGAGCCGTGTTGCCCTGGTACATTTCTGATTGACACAAAAGGGATAATAAAAGGCGTAAAAATGGGAGCTTTCCAAGATGCGTCGGAGATAGAGGAAGCTCTTAATACACTGTAAGCGGTGACTATTGTGGCAATTAAGGATGTAATAACAGCCTTTTGGTTTGTGCAATTTAGGGAGCTTGTTTTTAACATGTCGACCCACCACCCCCTCGTTAAACCCACCCCTCCCTTGTATGCCTCGCTATGTCTGCCATAGCCTCCTATGCGCTGCGTTATACAGCCCCCTTGCAATAACGACCCACCTACCCCCCCCCACTACAAAATTACTGTCAAACTACAAATACAATCTGATATGCTGATGTTTTCAGTCAGAATCTATAGAAATTGATCATTGTGATAAAATCACAAAAGCCTTAAAATGGCAATAACTGAAATTACTTCGTTTTGCTAGATAAAATATAGTAAATATGAAAAATGTGAATATTCGATTCAATGAACCAATGGAAAATTTCTTTCCAAACAAAAGGAATTCGGCTTCTCCAACAACTAAAAATGGAAAGAAGAAATTAATAGCATTTGGATGGTATGGGGGCAAGTTTTCACATTTGGATTGGCTTTTAGCTCTTCTTCCTGACTGTCATCATTATTGCGAACCGTTTGCAGGATCAGCCGCTATACTTTTAAATCGCAATTCTTCACCAGTTGAGACATATAATGATTTGGATGGAGAGGTTGCTAACTTTTTCAGAGTTCTAAGAGACCATAAGGATCGGTTGATTGAATCAATCGGATTGACGCCTTTTTCTAGGGAAGAGTTTGAAAAGGCTTGTACTTTGGATCCCACTTTGGATGAAATGGAACGGGCGCGGCGGTTCTTTGTGCGAGCTCGTCAAGTAAGAACTGGTCTCGCCCAAAAAGCCAGTCTTGGTCGGTGGGCGAATTGTAAACAAACTTCTCGTGCTGGAATGAGCGGTGTCGTCAGTAGATGGCTCGGCAGCGTTGAGACATTGCCAGATATCGCTGAACGGCTTTTGCGTGTTCAAATAGAGAATCGCCCAGCAGTTGAGGTTATCAGACTTTATGATTCTCCTGATACTTTTTTCTACTGCGATCCCCCTTACGTACATGATACACGCGGTGATTGTAACGCTTATAGTAACGAAATGACTGATTATGATCACAGAGAATTAGCTATGGTGCTAAACGCAGTCGAAGGTAAGGTGGCACTATCGAATTATGATTGCTCTCTAATGGATGAATTGTATCCTTCTCCCAAATGGTTCAAAGTATTAGGTCCAGAAAAAACTATACATTCAACAAAAGATATCCGCCGCGAGGTTTTGTGGACAAACTATGATCCTTTTAAACAACGTAAAATTGAAACGAATTTGAGATTGATAGATGTCAGTTGAAAATATTCTTGGTGAAGTTTTAAAGCGTGCCCAGTCGGACATAAAACGCAGAGAGATTAATAACTCAGAGATTTACGAGCGCTTAGATTATGTATGCCGTTGTATCTCCAATCGAGCTTGCATCCGACTTCTCATGGCATGCGTATTGGCGAAGTTAGACAATCCTAGTGTTGACCCGCGTAAACCATATACTGAGATTGGTACATCTAATTCTTTTTCAGGTCGTATATATGACGAAGCATATTTAACGCATTTTATAAATGTAAATGGTCTTCCATGTAACTCAACAACTGCATTTCTAACACCAGCATTCAGGAGTGCGGATCAAACCCTCACTAAAGACATAAAGCTTATTGGCAGACCTAGAGAGGTTTACGTGAGCACTGTGCAATTATTGGATGATGTTTATAAGAAGAGAGTGACGCCCATGGCTCTTCTCGTGGATGCGATACGTATTTTGATAAAACTTCGAGATGAAAAACGACAACGAATGGGTGCTCAACTAGCTGCACTGAAATCGGGGCAAGGCTCTCTTCCGCTATCTTCCGAAGAAATCGTCACTCTCATAGAACAACACTTAGCTTGTAAGAAATCCAGCCGATTACCAGTTCTTATCGTAGCTGCGGCTTATCAGGTAGCTGGTTCCTATATTGGTGAGCAAGTTAAAAGACTCCAAGCTCATAATGCTGCTGATCTTCAAACCGGTGCAGTTGGAGATATCGAGATTTATTTGACTAATGAGGACAATATTAGCACTGCTTATGAGATGAAGATGCATCAAGTTACGATTAATGATGTGGACTTGGCTGTCCAAAAAATTGCTGACTGTAAAGGTGAGAGAATAAGCAATTATATATTTATAACTACCGAGAGGATAGATCAGAATGTCCTTGAGTATACAAAGAAATTTTACGAAGAGACTGGTGGAACCGAAATCACTATTTTGGACTGTATAGGATTTTTAAGGCATTTTCTCCATTTCTTCCACAGAATTCGTATCGATTTTTTGGAAAAATACCAAGAATTAGTATTGCAGGAAACTGATTCTGCTGTAGGCCAACCGCTCAAGGAGGCATTATTAGCTTTAAGACTCGCAGCAGAATCCGGAGAATAGTGAAAGTGAGGAATATTAGGAATTGATGAATACTCAGCAGCGTAGTATATCATTTGACCATATTGGTATAGGAACAGCTCTGCTACGAAACCGTCTGGTTGTACCTCTAAATCAACGGGAATACTCGTGGGAAGAAGAACATGTGACCTACTTATTTCATGATCTTGCTCAGGCTATTGATGAGCAAAAGAGTAGTTACTTTCTAGGTACTGTTGTTCTAACACGTGGAAAAGATGTCTCACTTGAAGTTGCAGATGGGCAGCAGAGACTAGCTACGATTACTATTCTTCTAGCAGCTATCCGTGATTACTTCAATGCCAAGAATGACGATGTGCTAGTTACATCTCTAGAAGAATTTTTGTTTACGATAGTGAGAGAAACACGAGAAAAGAATCCACGATTAAAACTAAATGTAGACGACAATGAATTCTTTAGAATGCGCATTCTTTGTCGGGAAGGAACACCGGAAAGAAACACAGTGACTGTGCAAAAGCTGTCTCATATTAGGATACAAAGAGCTGCTGAACTTGCGAAAGAACATGTTCGCGCTATAATAAGCGTCCACAGTGAAGAAAATCAAACAGCGCGGTTAAATTATTGGGTAAAAGACATTGAAGAATCTGCTATGGTTATTTTGTTAACTGTAGCAGATGATCTAAATGCATATGTAATGTTTGAAACATTGAATGATCGGGGACTGAGGACATCTCAATCCGACCTTGTAAAGAATTTCCTATTTTCTAAGGCTGACGATAGAATTGCTGAGGCTCAACAAAAATGGGCATCGATGAATGGTGCTCTTGAGAGTTTAGAGAAAGATGAACCAGTTACATTAACATATTTACGTCACCTTGTGATTGCACTTTACGGCCCTACGCGTGAACGAGAAGTATTTGAGAGAGTAAAGCAAAAAGTAAAAAGTAAGCAACAATCTATAGAATTTCTTGACATGTTGGCTGATTGTTCAATGGACTATGTTGCAATATCAAATCCAGCACATACGAAATGGAATGTGTATCATCCGAGTATCAGAGAATACATTAGAACACTTGAACCGTTCCAATTAGAACCTATGCGCCCACTTATGCTTGCAGTGACAAGACGATTTTCA
The DNA here is from genome assembly GCA_002421445.1 of Dehalococcoidia bacterium UBA5629. Classification (GTDB taxonomy): domain Bacteria; phylum Chloroflexota; class Dehalococcoidia; order GIF9; family UBA5629; genus UBA5629. Next base: position 14,459 of record DIKB01000061.1, read on the forward strand.
AAGCAACAGGTAGAAAAGACTTTTCGTCAGTTTGTTTTTTGGACTGTTAGATTTTCGATAGCTGGCGGCTGGAGAACCGGATCGACAGAACAGGCAATAGCAAAAGCAGCAAAAGAAGTAAGCGATGGTCGCATACATACAGCGGACAAATTAGCTGCACAGCTTGTTGATGTGCTTCCTACAGATGCTGAATTTGAAAACCGCTTCGCTAGTGCAACCGTTGCAAAAAATAGTTTAGCTCGTTATTACTTAAGAGCACTAGAATTAAAAGCAGCAGGCAACAGCGATCCGGAATGGATTCCGAATGACAACACGATCATTAATCTTGAACATGTGCTGCCTGAAAATCCGAGTGCGGATTGGAGAATTGATAAAGCCGTAGTATCAGCATATTTTAAGCGTATAGGAAATATGGTTCTGCTTAAAGCGAGTGCGAATAGTTTAATTGGGAACAAATCATTTAAAGAAAAGAAACATATTTTTCAAAATGCTACTTTCTTATTAACTCAACAGGTTGCATCTAGTACAGAATGGGGTACCAAGGAAATCGAAGATCGACAAAAAAGGTTAGCGAAAGATGCTGTGAAAACATGGCCTATATTGGCACCGTAGTTGATTTCACCGAAAATTGAACATTTTCATTCGTATTTTATTAGTAGATACAAAATGAGAAGGAGTATGATAAATGACTAAAGGCCCTTGTCCGCACTGTGGAAAACGTTTTACAAGTCTTGAAATTCATCTTGGCAAACTTCGCAAAAATGATATTCAAGCTGAGACGATGAGGAGAGTGCAAGAACAGATAAAAAGGCATAAACCCAAGTAATTTTGAAGATGGGAGCATGATAAGATACAGCCAAACATTGATAAGGAGGGTATCCATGACTAACGATTCCATGAACCCAAACTCTCAGTAACCGATTGATCGCCGCTTAATCTCTTGGCGATCAAATTTAGCCGTGGTATACTAGTAATTATGTCTACAAGAACGACTTTCCAGAAAAACAAATCACTGTTTCTTTTACTTATCAGCGCTCTAATCGTTTGTGTCATTGTGTATTTACTGAGGGAGCCACTGCTGCCGTTCGCCTTCGGTTTGGTTATCGCCTATCTTTTACTACCGATGGTGGACTGGCTAGACCGGCGAATGCCTTTCTTCGAGAAGAAAGGGCATGAGATACAGAGGATCGTTATTATCATTCTGACATTTGTGGTAATACTGGCATTAATTGTCCTGACCGGCATTTTTCTGACCGTTTCAGTCGCGGGATCGTTCTCAAATCTGTTTACAAACGCGCCGTCCCTTATTACCGATGGTCTTTATGCGATCAGTCAATGGTTGGAATCGGTTATCCGCATCTTATCAGTAGACCAGCAAAAACAGATTCATGACGCTATCAATAATGTGGGTGGAAGCATAGGCCAATGGCTGCAGGGCGCTTTTGTGAGCGGGATGTCCTTTGTCGGCGCAACAGTTACTTTCGTTATCGGCTTTCTGACTCTCCCCTTCTTCCTGATTTTCTTTATGGCTAACGTTCACAGCCTGGGGAAAGGATTCTATTCACTGTTTTCAGAAGAGACGGGACGTCACATCCGTAACATCGCTGCCATCACGGATCGCATCGTCGGGCGGTATATAGGATCACAGTTATTGCTGGCGCTGATCGTTGCTGTTATCGCGTATATTGGGTTCAAGATTCTGGGCCTCGATCTGGCGGCGGCGCTGGCGATCATCGCCGGTGTATTCCAGCTCATACCAACGATCGGTGGAGCTATGGCTGCTATCGTTGGACTGATCGTTACGCTGGCGATCGTGCCTGATAAACTGATCTGGGTTGTGATTATCTATGTTCTCATTAATTTCATCGGCAATACCATCCTCGCTCCCAAGCTGCAGAGTAACGCGGTTAATATTGATCCGGCGATTGTGATGGTGTTAATCATAGTCGGAGGATACCTCGGCGGTATTCTTGGCATGATTTTAATAACTCCAATAGTCGCCTTCCTGTATGATCTCTATAAATACGTTCGTGCCGAAATACAACGCTCCAATCCGGAAGAGACGATCGTCTCCTGACGGCATCAAGTTCGCAAACTGTAAACTTTTCTCCTTCTCTGTGCGTTATTTCTAATTCCGATATATAAGGTCTTGCATACTGCCTTTTTATGCTACAATGGACACGGTTTTTTCGCATGGAGGCTTCATCATGACAAAGCTGGTGATTGTGAGGCATGGCGAGAGTGTCTGGAATAAAGAGAACAGATTTGCCGGATGGGTAGATGTTGATCTATCCGAAAAAGGTATTGCAGAGGCGCGAAAAGCGGGACAGATTCTAAAAAAAGAGGGCTACACCTTCGATGTTGCCTATACGTCGGTGCTCAAGCGTGCGATACGTACACTCTGGCTTGTCCTCGATGAGATGGACCTGATGTGGATACCGGTTCAGAATTCGTGGCGATTAAACGAGCGATTCTACGGCGGCCTGACAGGGCTGAACAAAGCCGATACTGCTGCGAAATATGGAGAGGAGCAGGTTCTGATCTGGAGAAGAAGCTATGATACTCCTCCTCCTGAGATGAAAAAAAAGGATCCGCGTTACCCGGGCCGCGATCCACGATATCAGGGGCTGTCTGAGAAGGATATCCCGCTCACTGAAAGTCTCAAAGATACAGTTGCTCGATTTCTTCCGTACTGGCATGAGATAATAGCGCCGTCAATACGAGCAGGAAAACGTGTGATCATCTCGGCGCACGGTAATAGTCTGAGGGCGCTGATAAAATATCTCGATAGCGTTAGCGAAGCTGATATTGTCAAATTGAATCTTCCAACCGGCATTCCTCTCGTTTATGAACTCGATAAGGATTTAAAGCCGCTGAAGCATTATTACCTCGGAGATCCTGAAGAGATACAGAAAGCGATTGATTCAGTGGCCAATCAGGGAAAAGCACGGTAATATTCCTTTTCATTAGTGTCCGATTATCTTTCAGGATTACCTTGTTTTCCGGATGCTGTGGTATACTGCATCTCCTGTCGGTGATGTGTTTGACACAGGCTCGAATACTTGTATAATGTTCATACTTCTGAGATGCCATGAGCGTGTTAAATGATACGGGCATGATCAGTATTGTCCTTCCAGCGTTTAACGAAGAGAAGTACATTACTCAATGTCTTACCTCGCTGCAACAACAGGATTACAAAGGCGAGTATGAGATTATTGTCGTCGATAATTGCAGTACTGATCGTACCACCTCAATAGCCAGAGAGCTTGGCGCCACAGTTATTCACTGCGAGTCCAAAGGAGCGTTTCCTGCGCGCAAAGCCGGTGCTTTTGCGGCGCGCGGGGATATTGTTGTTCAAGCGGATGCCGATACAGTCTATCCCGGCGATTGGTTGAGCCGGCTGATTGAGCAATTTGACAGGCATCCTGAAGCTGTAGCTATCGGCGGACGATTTATCTATCTTTCTCCGTCGCCATGGTGGGCTCCGATCGAATACTTTGTCCGGACTGCTATGAACGTTCTGGGGATGCTCATTGTACGAAGACCAGTTATCATTTCGGGAGCCAATTTTGCCTTTCGTAAAGATGCGTTTCTCGGAATAGGCGGATATGACGTTACTGCATATTCCCCGGATCAATACAACATATCATCCAGGTTAAGTAAAATCGGCAAGGTAATTGTGGATAGTACGCTGAAAGTCCAGACATCGCCACGAAGGGTTGAAGGGAAGTCGTTTATCCGGATTGCCGGCGAATGCCTTGCCAATATATCATTGATCTTTCGTTATCTTTTTACCGTTTTCCGTGATACTTTCAGAGTAAATTTCGAGACGAAGCGCGCATTCAGGACCACGATGATGCTCCTTCCTGTTATCATCGTTCTCGGCTATTTTTCTCATGGGTACTATCTGCCCGATTCGCAGGCATTCGGCGATGTGTATTACAAGGGCAATGAGAGTGAGATGAACATTGCATTGACCTTCGATGACGGACCTAATGATCCTTATACGACGGATGTACTTACTATCCTGGATACGTATCGAATTCAAGCGACGTTTTTCCTTATCGGTTCGAATGTTTTGCTCTATCCGGACACAGTGCGGCGAATGCTGGCAAAAGGCCATACTATCGGTAATCATACATTCAATCACAATGCAAACCATGCGATCATTTCCGGTACCTGTCCCGAGATTCGTAAAACTCAAGAAGCGATAATGAGCGTTGCCGGAGTATTACCTCATTTTTATCGTCCCCCTCACGGTAAAAAATCGCCATGGGAGTTGCAGTGTCTGCAGAAAAATGGATTGATGGAGATCACCTGGAGTGTTGCCACTGAAGATCAGCATGTGGGATCACCGGAGATTCTGGCACGAAATATGGTCGCAAACGCCAAACCGGGAGGGATTATTCTTATGCATGATGGATACGGGACAATGCATGATTGTCCTCAGGCTAATAAAAGCTTCACCGTTAAAGCGCTTCCAATCATTATAGAAGAGCTTAGAAAACAGGGCTACAGGTTTGTCACTGTTAGCGAACTTCTTAGCGTACCTGCTTATAATTAGAGATTTCCAATGGATTTTGAAGCGTTTCTCTCTCAAGGTTTGAATCTTACCGGAACATTTAATCCGTCAATAGCGATCTTTTTGTTTCTTATCTGCTTTATCGGTGAAGCTTTCGCTTTCGCTGTCCCTTATTTACTCGAAACGACATGGCTGCTGGTGGGTTACCAGTTTGCCCGCGGTATTCTTTCACCGTTTCACATGCTGATGCTTATCCTGATGACCGTGGCGGGGAGAGAAGCGGGAGCATTATTGCTGTACTGGCTTTCTCAATTGGGATCGAAGCCGCTACTTCGATTCGTTAACCGGTTTAATGAAAAAACATCCTTGCATAACGGCTCGGCGGCAAAAGCATTTAGCAAGATCAATCTGCTCTCGCCACTATCAGTTGCTACCGGGCGGTTATTGTGGCTGAGAGTACCACTTACGCTCATGCTCAGCGTTCAGAGGAAGCCTCGCGTGTTGCTATTCGGGGTACTGATTTCCGCGCTTATCTGGGACATCTCTTACGTTATGATAGGTGCCATTGTCGGTACCACCATAAAACTGGAGCCGGGATATATGATCTTAATCTTCCTCTCCGGACTGACAGTGTTATACATCGGGACATTTGTTACAAGGCGCATGCACAAATACTTCTTGAAAAAGCGGCATAAGACAGAAGGTACTGTTTCAGATACCTAACCATTACGCCGTTCTGAATAGTGAACAAACTATCTATTCGTTGATCGCAGCAGATTGCCGTGCTTTGCTGCGAAGTTTGGAGAAACCGAACGATCCGAGGAGAACGATTCCACTGAGAAGAATGATGGTTGCGCCGGAGGCAAGATCGAGGACATATGACAGCCAGAGCCCGCCGAAGGTGAAAATGGCACCGAAGGCGGTAGCCAGCAGCATCATTGTCCGCAGGTTATGGGTGAATTGACGTGCCAGCGTTGCAGGAATAGTCAGGAGAGCAATGACCAGGATAATTCCGACCACCCGTATCATTACCACGACTGTCAGAGCGATTATGCAGAGGAGAAGGAAATAGAGCTTTTCAACAGGCACACCGGTTATGGCGCCAAACTCCTCATCGAAGCAAAGAGTAAGAAATTCTTTGTATAGTGCAATTACAGCAGTAAGGATAATTCCATCGAGCACAAGCATGAGAATGAGATCTGATAACGGCACGGTCAGTATATTGCCAAAGAGGTAGCTGAACAGGTCCGGAGCGTATCCTGGAGATAACCCTACAAAAATGATGCCCAATGCCATGCCCATTGCCAGCAGTACGCCGATGACGGTATCCTCAGGCAGCTTTGTCCGTCGGATAATGAAGCCCATCCCGATTGCTGATGCCAGGGTGAAAGCCATGGCTGCCCAGATGGGATTGATGCCAAGAAGATATCCCAGGCCAACTCCACCGAATGAAAAGTGGGCGATACCATCGCTGACGAAAACAATCTTTTTGACTGTCACATATACGCCAACAACTCCGCAGGCAACTGCTGCCAGAAGCCCGGCAACGACCGCATTTCGCATAAACTCGAACTGAAGGGCTTCAAACATAACGGCTAGTGCTCCTTTAATACGCGGTGCGGTACATTACCGTGGGCGATCATCTGCACGGGGCATTTATAGGTGGCCTCCAGAATCTCTGAGGTGATTTCTTTCGATCCGTGATAATAAAGCTGGCGATTAAGGCAGGCGATCTTATCGACATAAATAGACACTGCGCTGATGTCATGGGATACCAGAACAATCGCCATAGTCTGCTTCAAATGATCGAGAATCTCATAGAACTCCGTTTGCATGGCGGAATCTACACTTGCTGTCGGCTCATCAAGCAACAATAATTGAGGATCGGTAACGAGAGCACGGGCGATGAATACCCGCTGTTGTTCGCCGCCTGAAAGCTGGCCCAGTTGATGGAATCGCTGGTCAAGCATGCCAACTGTTTTCAGTGCCTGTTCTACCGCGAGCCTATCCTGCGCATCATAGCGTTTGAACAATCCTGTATTGCCATATCTTCCCATGAGTACTGTATCCCAGATGTTGATAGGGAAAGAACGATCGAAAAGGTTGTACTGTGAAACATAACCGATATGCCGGCGTCCTTTTACCGGAGATTCACCCATTACGGAGACTGTGCCTCTGTCGGGATGTACAAGACCGAGAATAACTTTTAAAAGCGTTGTCTTGCCGCCGCCGTTTGGTCCGATGATGCCGAGGAAGTCACCTTTTTTTATTAACAGGTTGATATTCTCCAGAACCGGAGCGCCGTTATAGCGCACCCAGATGTCCTGCAGTTGAACTAAATTCTCTTCCGACATACGATTCATGCTAGCATGCCCTGTTGGCTCTACGGAATCAAGCCATCACTTCATAGCTTTTATCATGGCATCTTTGATCGTTTCCATATTGCTGATGTAGTTCTTGGCCAGATTATCAACAGGTAGTACTGTGCCGCCTATCTCCTGGGCGATGACCTCAGCGCTTTTCTGGCTGAACTGAGGTGAGACGAAGATAACTCTGCTGTTTTTCTCTTTAGCTTCTTTGATTACCCGGGTCACATATGCCGCGGTCGGCTCCTTCCCTTCCTGTTCAATTCCTATTTGTGTGAGATTATAGTCTCTAGCAAAATAACCGAATGCGGGATGATAGATAATGAAGCTCCGGTTTTTTGCTGGATCCAGCCCTTTTCTGATATCTTCATCGAGTCTGGTCAACTTCTGAATGTACGTATCGCGGTTGGTCTCATAGTAAGCTTTGTTGGAAGGGTCGATTTGGATTAGCCCATCACAAATATTTCCGACCATGATCATAGCGTTTTTAGGCGATGTCCAGATGTGTGGATCCATGCCGGGGTCATCCGGGTCTTCACTCTTAATGAGATCGATACCTTTAGAACTATCGATAACAAGCATGGCCTTGTTGATGTCGGCTAGTTTATCGATATAACCGATCTCAAATTCGATGCCCGATCCAACTTTTGCGTAAAGCCGCGCTTTCGCCAGTGCCGTCATCTGGCTTGGCTTCGGCTCGTAGCTGTGCGGTTCCGCGCCGGGCGGTACCATAACGCTGACTGCCACTTTATCGCCGCCGACGCTTTCCGCAAATTCAACAAGCGGCAGTATGCTGACTACCACGCCGATTTTATCGGCCGGGGCAGATACCTGCGTGCAGGAAATAGAGATCATACTTGCCAGCAGGCTGATACATACCAGTGATACTGGAGCGGTTTTCCTGAAATTCATGCTATTCCTCCATGTAAAATGCTACTGTATAAATGAAAACTATTATCAATTAATATTATGATTAAAAAATACTGGATATGTGTAATCACTCCGATTTTAATCTTTGGCAGTGCCGACAGTAGCCGAAAAATTCGAGGAGGTGCCCATCTATCTCAAACCCTGTTTCCTTCGCCAGTTGCTGCTGAAGACTATCGAGTCCACAGTGTGTGACGTCTGCCACCGTGCCGCAGCTTGAGCAGATAATATGATGATGGTGTTCTGATGCCCTTTTCAGGAGATAGCTTCGGCTGGTACGTTCAGCATGCATTTCACAGATAAGCCCCAGGGCTTCGAGGATCTGGATCGTCCGGTAAATGGTGACGAGCCCGATGTGTGGTTGCGCTTGCTGCACTCGTTCATACAGAGCCGCCGGTGTCAGATGATCGTGAGCTCCGGCGACTGCTTTCAATATGGCTCTCCGCTGAGGGGTTATCTTGTACCCCTCACGCCGTAGAAATGTTGCCAGTCTTTTCTCCGTCATCATAGATATATAAATGATAATTATTATCAATTATAATCGTATCAATACTAGTACATAATGTCAATATGTGTTGATTATTTTCGAGTATAATTGATCGATACTATACTACCTTGGCCCCCTGTCTTATAGTACAATATATTTCTTTTGGGGGGCTGGTGTTTTGGCAAAGGGTTACCTGTTGCCATCTTGCTGTAGTGCCCGATGGATGCTCCGGAAACTGAATAAAAGGAGAGATGTTCTATGCCAAGACGCAGCGATATTAAGACAGTTCTGATTATCGGCTCGGGGCCAATTGTCATCGGGCAGGCCTGCGAATTCGATTACTCAGGTACCCAGGCATGTAAAGCATTGCGTAAACTGGGCTACAAGATTGTTCTGGTAAATTCTAATCCGGCGACAATTATGACTGATCCAGGCACAGCCGATGTTACCTATATCGAACCGCTCACTGTCGAGGCTCTATCTCAGATTATAGAAAAGGAGCGCCCCGATGCTATCCTGCCGAATCTTGGCGGGCAAACAGGGCTTAATCTCAGTTCCGAGCTGGCAAAAGCCGGCGTTCTGGAGAAATACGGGGTTGAAGTAATAGGAGTGGACATTGAGGCGATAAAAAGCGGTGAGGACAGAGTGGCGTTCAAAGAGGCTATGAATCGTCTGGGTATTCCGATGCCTGAAAGCGGGGCGGTTTATTCTGTTGAAGAAGCAGAAAAGATTGCCGGTGAACTGGGATACCCTGTCGTAGTGCGCCCTGCTTATACACTCGGCGGCACCGGTGGCGGACTGGTCTACAATGTGGAAGAGCTGCGTGTTGTTGCCAGCCGTGGTCTTGCGGCCAGTTTAATCGGGCAGGTGCTCATTGAAGAATCCGTTCTGGGCTGGGAGGAATTGGAATTGGAAGTTGTCCGTGATGCCAAAAACCAGATGATCACGGTATGCTTCATCGAAAATATTGATGCTATGGGTGTCCACACAGGCGATTCTTTTTGCGCGGCACCGATGCTAACGATCAGCGAACAACTGCAGAAACGGCTTCAGGAGTACTCGTATAAAATCGTTGAATCGATACGTGTGATCGGCGGTACAAATGTTCAGTTCGCTCATGACCCCAAAACCGACCGTGTTGTTGTTATTGAAATTAATCCCAGAACATCACGATCCTCTGCTCTCGCATCAAAGGCAAC
>DIKB01000080.1:0-38106 GCA_002421445.1 Dehalococcoidia bacterium UBA5629
GACGATGATGATGGTGTAGTCTTTCACGAGTTCACGCATTAAATCTTCGATTTTTAACGTGGCGATCGGATCGAGTGCACTGCATGGTTCATCCATAAGGATAACTTCTGGCTCAACCGCCAGCGCTCTGGCGATGCATAACCGTTGCTGCTGTCCTCCGGATAGCGATAGCCCTGACTGATGGAGTTTATCTTTCACCTCGTCCCAGAGTGCTGCCTGTTTTAGACTCTTTTCCACGATATCGGGCAGTTCGTTTTTCTGGATGCCCTGCCTTTGCGGCCCGTANNCCGTAGGCGACATTATCGAAAATGGACATCGGGAAAGGGTTTGGTTTTTGAAAAACCATGCCGACTCTGCGCCTGAGATCAACGACGTCTACAGAACTATCATAGATGGGCATGTTATCGAGTCTGATATCGCCTTCCATCCGTGCGTTTAGTATGAGATCATTCATCCGATTGAACAACCGTAAAAAGGTAGATTTGCCGCATCCGGATGCCCCGATGATCGCGGTTATGGTGCGATCCGGGATATCGAGGGTAATATCTCTCAATGCCTGCATTGCACCATAAAATACACTGACGTTGCGTGCACACATTTTAATTTTGGTGTTTGTGACTTCAGTGTTTGATGCCACAATGCTGTTGACGTTCACTACTCATGCCTCCGCTGACGTGCTTTCATTCTGATGAGGATCGCTCCAAGGTCAAAGATGAGTACCACTGCAAGCAGGACGAGCGCAACCCCCCAGATAGTGGTCTTTGATACTCCGGGGACATTAGCGGCTACAGTGTATAGGTGGTAGGCGAGCGCCATGAACTGATCAAACGGGGATTGTGGAAGTGTGGGAAGATAGAAGGCTGCTCCTACTGTTAAGATGGGTGCTGTTTCTCCTGCAGCGCGGCTGATTGCCAGCACTGCCCCCGTTATAATTCCCGGCATCGCCTGGGGCAGCACAATATGCCGTATCGTTTGCCATCTGGTTGAGCCGAGAGCAAGGCTGGCCTCCCCGTATTCACGTGGTACGGCAATGATAGCTTCACGCGATGACGTAATCATCATCGCCAGCGCCTGGCATGACAGGGTAAGAATAGCGGCCAGAAGTGACATTCCAATATTCATAACCAGCACAAAGAATCCCAGCCCGAACAATCCATAGACGATACTGGGCACTCCTGCAAGGTTGACTATTGTCAGATTGATGATCTTGACCAACCGGTTTTGCCGTGCGTATTCCGTGAGATAGAGTGCTGCGAACATGCCGACCGGGAGCGCACAGAGCAGTGTGCCCATCATTAAATAGAATGTTCCGATTATTGCCGGGAAAATGCCTCCGGCCTTTCCTGCCATGGAGGGCATCTGAGTTAGAAAGTCCCAATTGATTGCGCCGATCCCATTGATGAAGATATAAATCAGGATGAATATGACCGGGGAAACGATAATGAGAGTGAACAGGCCGAGGATGAAGAACGCAATACGTTGCGTCGTATCATGCTGTTTGCTGTGTGTACTATTTGCTGTAATCATCGTGCAAATTTCCGTCTCTGCCGTTCCAGTACAAGATCAGCAGCTAAATTAACAAAGAATGTCAGGATAAATAACGCTAACCCGATAGCAAAGAGCGCATGATATTGGGCACCGTCTCTGACTGCGTTGTTGATTTCAGCAGCGATGACTGCAGTCATCGGACGCATGGGTTCGAGTGGCGAGAAATTCAGTGCTATGGCTCCGCCGGCGACCATGAGCACTGTCATTGTTTCCCCGATAGCGCGTCCTATTCCGAGCATGATGGCTGCGGTGATGCCTGATAATGCTGCAGGTACGCAGACATGGACTATTGTCTGCCACTTTGTTGCTCCCAGCGCGTATGATGCCTCCCTGAATTCTCCGGGCACTGTAGATAATGCGTCCTCGGATATGCTTACAACGATTGGAACGCTCATAAATGCAAGTATAATACCGGCGGTCAGCCCGCATAATCCTGTATTCAAATTGAATGTTTCTCGTACCACTGTAGTCAGCAATGCCAGCCCGATTACACCCATAACGATAGAAGGAATACCTGCGAGCAATTCGATCAGTGGTTTTACGGTCTCTCTTATTTTCGGCTTTGCGATCTCAGCCAGATAAATAGCACAGCCGACACCAAGCGGTATCGCTAACACTGTTGCAATGATTGTGACAACGATTGTGGAGATGAAAAATGTCAGCACTCCAAAGGTCGGAGGATCGGAGACTGGATACCATTTTGTGCCCGTGAAGAAATCCCAGAGCGAAGTATGGGAAAAAGCCGGGATGCCCTGGATAAGCAACATAATGAGAATGCCTATCAGCACGGCGACAACAAGGATACCATTGCACAGAATGAAGAGTTCGATGATTTTTTCTCTCCATTTGCGATTAGCTCGGAGATGTTCTCCTGATGTGATTTTTTGATTTCGCATCGCTCTTAATTATTCTCACCTATTATACAGGATACCATCATCTGAATCCTCCCCAGAGGTACAATATGGGGAGGATTCAGATGATGGTATATATTTTAGCTGGCTTAGCTATGGAAGCGGGACGAATCCCATATCCTCCACGACCTTTTGCCCATCTTTGGATTTTGCGAAATCGATGAAAGCTTTAATTGCGCCTTTTGGTTCGCCATCGATGTAGAAGAATAGCGGACGTGACGCCGGATACGATTTGTCATGGACTGTTTTGATGCTTGGCAGAACAGCCGCGGCAGAGGCGGCTTTCTTAATGCCCAGCACCTTTACATCCTTACTCACGTAGCCCAGTCCCGCGTAAAAGATTGCTTTGCTGTTGCTGGAAATTTCGGTGATGCCCGACTCGGTCGAGGGAAGAAAAAGCACCTGTGTTCCGTATTCTGCTTTCTTATCCTTCATCTGTACCACATGTTCTTTGAAGAATAAGTGTGTGCCCGAGTTGCTGTCACGGGATATTGCAACGATCGTTGCGTTATCGCCGCCGACCTCGCTCCAGTTTGTTATTTTGCCGGCATAGATGTTTGATAGCTGCTCCATCGTAAGCTCATTAACCTTATTGTTCTTGTTGACGACGATAGCCAGCCCATCGTAGGCTACGATGATCTCATTGGTCGTATGTCCATTGGCCTTCGCCTTAGCGATCTCATCAGCTGTGATGGGGCGTGATGCCTGGCAGATATCAGTGGTGCCGTCAATGAATGCGGCTATGCCAACGCCTGATCCGGGTCCGCTGACGGCGATGCTTACCTTTTGGTTCGCCTTCATAAAATTCTCAGCCCATACGGTGCTGATTGGTGTGACCGTGTTGGATCCGATGATCTTGATAGAACCACTGAGTGTTGATGATGGTGCCGGTGTCGGTGTCGATGTCGATGTCGGTGTCGATGATGATTGCGGGGAACAGCCTGCTAGCAGCAAAGCAAATAGCAGTGTGATCACTATGAGTGTTGCCCATGTAGATCCGTGCAGTTTTTGTCCGTGTAAACTTAACATAATACTCCTTTACAACTTATTATTAAGGGCGGATTTTTATCTACCCTTTTTCAGTGTAACAGGCTGATGTAAAGGTTGGCTTAAGCTCATGTTAAATGGGTGTTAAGATTTCGAGACTTCGTGGTGCTCAGATGGCCATCGGCAGAGAAAAATAAAAAGTGGAGCCTTTTCCTTCGATGCTTTTTGCCCAGATGCTGCCACCATATGCGGATATGATGTGTTTTGCGATAGCTAGCCCAAGTCCTGTTCCTCCCCCGCTTCGAGCCTTATCCGCCTTATAAAATCGCTCGAATACCCGCGGCAGGTCTTCCTCAGATATCCCAATCCCTGTATCTGTGATGGAAACTATTATGCTGTTATCCTGTACGGTTGCAGCAATTGTGACTTTACCACCCGTGACGGTAAATTTTATGGCGTTATGAACGAGATTGATTATAACCTGTTCTATATGGTCATCTGCGAGCACAAGAGGAAGCAACCGGGCGCTCTGTATTTCAAGGAGAATACCTGCTCTCTCTGCCTGTGCGGTGAGCCGCTCAACAGAGCGGTTGATGATCTTGGCAAGGTCAGTGGGTTTCCTCTCGATTGGAACACTACCACTCTCTATGCTCGATAACTCTCCAAGCTCTTCGATCATCTGGGATAGTTTATCTGTCTCGATAACAATTTTGCCTAAAAAGTCAGGAGCTATGACGGGGTCATTGAGAGCACCTTCGTGCAGAGTTTCTGCCAGCGCTTTGACGGAGGCAACAGGCGTACGCAATTCGTGGGAAATATTGGCGACGAAATCCTGCCGGATCGTTTGCAGTTTCTTCAGTTCCGTATAATCCTGAATACGTACCATGAATCGCTTTTCCCCGGAGAGAGGTGTGACTGTTACGCTGATTATTTTATTTTGGGATCGTAGCTCCACAAGCCCTGTTTGCTGTTTGTTTTCAGCGATGCATTTCTTGACGAGATTATCTATTTCATAGTCTCGAACTATTTTGATCAGCGTTTTATCACCGTCATATAGATCATCATGTATTTGAAACTGCGTTTCTGCTGCCTTGTTCATCATCAGAACTTTGCGATTTTCATCGATGATGAAGATGCTGTCGTTTATGTATGAGAACATCGTGGATAGCCTGCTCCGTTCTCTTGTAATACGATCAAGTTGTGTTTGGCTTTGATTGCGCAGCTTATTAAATGCTCTGATGAGATCGCCTATCTCGTTTCTGGCTGTCTTGATTGGTTGTGGTGCTGTTTCGCCGTTTTGTAGCAAGTTTGCTGCTCTGGTAAGTCTCTTGATTGGCCTGATGATTTTTATCCATAGCAATAACGTTCCGAGTATGGCGATTCCTGCGGCTGCACATATGCCTATCGTCAGGACTGTTCCCGTGTGGTTGATGAAAAAATCTTTAGCGTTTGGAGATGATGTTATATAGATAGCCAGTCCCAGTAGCGGTACCAGGGCTGCAATTACCATCGTGGTTAGAATGAGCCATTGAAGACGATTACGCATAATTATTCAGCAAATTTATAGCCAACACCTCGTACGGTGATGATGTATGCGGGTTTTGTCGGGTCAACCTCGAGTTTCTGTCTCAACCATCTAATGTGTACATCGATGGTGCGGCTATCTCCGGCATAGTCGTAATGCCAGATATGTTCCAGTAATTGATCTCGAGTTATCACCTGCCCTCTATGCTGTATCAGGAAAGATAGTAGGTCAAATTCTTTTGGACTCAGGTCGATAATCGATTCTCCCCGTGTAACTCTGTGTCTACCGAAATCAATCTCCATGTCTTTTGTTTTGAGAACATTTTTCTGTTCTACAGACAGTGCTTTTGCTTGATGTATCATGTCTGCACGTCTGAGCATGGCTTTGATGCGTGCCATCAACTCACGGATACTGAATGGTTTGGTTACGTAGTCATCCGCACCCATCTCCAATCCCACTACCTTATCTATTTCATCTGTTTTCGCTGTCAGCATAAGAATTGGAATCGATGTTTCCTGCCTGAGAATTCGACAGACCTCCAAACCGTTGAGTTTGGGAAGCATGATGTCAAGGATGACAAGATCGGGTTTCTCTGTCCGTATGAGATCGAGGCCCTGAGCACCATCGGCAGCAGAAATGGCAATATAGTGCTCTTTGACCAGATTATATGTCAGCACTTCGCGTAGAGTCGGGTCGTCTTCAATTATTGCTATTTTTGGCGTTTCCATGAATTTTATGTCTTTCTAGAATAGTATAGATTGTATCAGTTTTAAGCTTGTTGTGTACTTGTATCGGTGTCAATATGCTGCACAACACGAATGTATTGAATATGTCGACTTTATGATGTCAGCGTCGCCAATGGTATTTATGCAGCATCCGATATGATTTTCCGGTTGAAGCCATGTTTGACGGATGGCTATGAATGCAATAAACTGTATGCCGACGTTCTAAAAAACAGTCGAGTGCGATTATATCTTATCATTGCAGCTGCGCTCAAAACCCAATGATAGTATGCTGTGTAACCTGCAAATTCCATTACTCAGTAATGTTCGTCGGAATACGATTTTGTGACAGGAAGGAAGAGGCACGATGACTTCTGAACGAAAAGAACCTATGTTAGAGACACTGCGGCATTCAACATCTCATATTATGGCTCAGGCTGTAAAGTCTTTGTTTCCTGATGCCAAATTCGGTATTGGCCCCTCAATTGAGGATGGCTTCTACTATGATTTTGAGCTTGCCCGTGCATTGGCCCCGGAAGATTTGGCTTTGATTACGGAAAAAATGAAAGAGATTGCTGCGGCAGACCTTCCATTTGTCCGTGAAGAGATTGACAAAGCGAAAGCTCAGGAACTGTTTGCTAATCAACCGTATAAACTGGAGCTTATCAATGACCTTCCTGATGAGAACGTGACGATTTACACACAGGGAGAATTTACCGATCTGTGTCGCGGACCTCACGTAAAATCATCCGGTAAACTCAAAGCTTTCAGGCTGACGACTATTGCCGGAGCATACTGGAGGGGCGATGAGAAACGCCCCATGCTTCAGCGTGTTTATGGTGTCGCATTTGATACTGAGGCAGAACTCGAAGAGTATCTCACCCGTGTTGCCGAAGCGAATAAACGCGACCACCGGAAATTAGGCAAGGAATTGGATTTATTCAGCCTTCACGAGGAGTTCGGTCCAGGTCTCGTTATGTGGCATCCGAAAGGCGCTATGGTGCGACAGATCGTGGAGGATTTCTGGAGGGCGGAGCATCTGAAGCGCGGTTACGATATTGTCTATACTCCACATATCGCCAAGCTGGATTTATGGAAGACCAGCGGTCACTGGGATAATTACCGTGATAACTTATACTCTCCAATGGATATTGATGGGCAGGACTATATCGTCAAACCGATGAATTGCCCCGGACACATTATTATCTATAAGACACAGTTGCGCAGCTATCGTAATCTGCCTCTGCGCATAGCCGAACTTGGGACAGTGTATCGCTATGAGCGCTCCGGAGTGCTTCATGGTCTTGCTCGTGTTCGCGGCTTTACCCAGGATGATGCGCATATCTTTTGCCGTACAGATCAGATTCGTGATGAGGTTGCAAGCGTTGTCGATCTGGCGCGGTTTATGATGAAGACCTTTGGATTCAATGACTATAAAATGCTTCTCTCTACCCGACCTGAGAAAGCCATTGGCAGCCTGCAATCCTGGGAAGAAGCGACAGAAGCGCTGAAAAACGTACTGGAATTGCTTGACACCCCCTATGAGATAGATCCGGGCGAAGGGGTTTTCTACGGTCCAAAAATCGATGTGAAGCTGACTGACGCTCTGGGACGGATGTGGCAGGGGCCGACAATCCAGGTTGATTTTCAATTGCCGCAGCGTTTCGATGTCAACTATGTAGGAGCAGATGGTGCCGAACATCAGGTTATTATGATTCATCGCACTGTGCTTGGCAGCATGGAACGCTTTATGGCCTGTCTGGTTGAACATTATGCCGGTGCTTTCCCCGTATGGCTGGCGCCAATTCAGGTGACGATCATACCGATTGCTGATCGCCATATCGAATATGCCAATCAGGTAGCGGGCAAACTGAAGGAAAGGGATGTACGAGTTCGCGTTGATGATCGAACCGAGAGAATGAACATGAAAATACGCGAAGCTCAACTTGAGAAAGTTCCCTATATGTTCATTGTCGGCGATAAAGAAGTCACTTCAAATGCAGTTTCTGTCCGGTTGAGAACCGGTGAAGATCTGGGGTCAGTGCAAGTCTCCGATTTCGTTGACAGAATGGCTACTGTTATCAAAGAGAAATCTTGTGATTCACTTTGATTTACTCCTATAGATATGATATAGTTTTCTGCTGGTATATTACATAGGGAGGTGAGTGCCAACATATTTAAAGAATTGCGAGTCAATCGTCAAATTCGCGCCAGAGAGGTTAGGCTCATTGGTGAAGAGTCAGAACAAATGGGCGTTGTGCCGACAGATAAGGCACTGCAAATTGCCAGAGAGCGTAACCTGGATCTTGTAGAAGTAGCATCAACGGCGGTACCGCCGGTATGTCGTATGCTGGATTACGGAAAGTATCGGTTTGAGCAGACAAAAAAAGAGCGGAAGGCGCGGGTTAGTCAAAAGGGTGGAGCGCTTAAGGAAATCCGGGTCAGGCCCAGAGTGCAGGATCATGATCTGGAGACAAAGATAAAAACGGCAAAGAAGTTTTTTGCAGATGGTGATAAAGTACGCTTTTTTGTCATATTCAGAGGGAGAGAGATTACGCATCCGGAGCTTGGAGTGAGAGCATTGCAAAAGGTAACGGATGATTTGAAAGAGGTAGCTGTACTGGATGGAAAACCATCGTTGGAAGGGCGCATTATGAGCGTAGTATTCTCTCCGATTTCTGCGAAGAAACCAAAGGAACAGCCTGCAGAAGTAAAAGTGAAGGAAGAAGTATAAATGCCGAAACTGAAAACACATAAAGGTGCAAAAAAACGGTTTCATGTAACTGGTAGCGGCAAGATCATGCGGATGCATGGGATGAAAAGCCATTTTCGCAGAAGAAAGTCAGCACGGGTGAAGCGTCTCTTTGATGAGACTATTCAGGTTAATCGTGTTGACGAGCGCAAATTGCGCCTGCTGATGCCGTACAGTATGAAATAAAGAGGAGGCCAGGAGTGCCGAGAGTCAAAGGTGGAACAACTACTCGTAGACGACATAAAAAGGTATTAGAATTAACCAAGGGGCATGTTGCTTCAAAGCACAAGCTTTATAGACGTGCCCGTGAGTCGCTGACGCATGCGCTGAAGTATGCGTATCGCCATCGAAAAGAGTTGAAGGGCGATATGAGGCGATTGTGGATCGTCAGGATTAATGCTGCAACTACGGCATCAGGGTTATCCTACGGCCGATTCATTAACGGCTTGAAAAAGGCAAATGTAGTTGTTAATCGCAAAGTGCTTGCCGAGATGGCTCTTAATGACTCCGCAGGCTTTTCCAAGCTGGTGGAGATTGCTACCAAGAATCTCGATAATAACTAAATTCAGTCGTACTCAAAGTCATGCTGGACAAAGTTGAATGGCTAGCTTCACAGGCTTTTGCTGACCTGAATAAAATCGCCAATCTGAAAGATCTTGAGGATTGGCGAGTTCGTTATCTGGGACGAAAAAGCGACTTTTCTCAAATATTGCGTTCGTTATCCGCACTTTCTCCTGATGAGAGGCGTGTTGTTGGGGCGCGGGCTAATGATCTGAAGGTCAAACTCGAAGAAACCCTGACGCAAAAAAAGAGCAGTCTTGAAGATGTAGTTCTTTCTTCCTCCGCAGAAGCTCTTGATGTTACCTTGCCCGGCAGACCTGTTAAGGCAGGCCGTTTGCATCCTGTTACGCAGATACTCAACGAGGTCTGTGATATTTTTATTGGCATGGGGTTCCAGGTTGCCGAAGGTCCTCAGGTTGAGTGGGAATATTACAATTTTGAAGCGCTGAATATGCCTGCGGATCATGCTGCTCGTGATTCATTCGCTACATTATGGATGGATTATGAATCGGAGCCGGGACACCGACCTATGTTACTGCGGACGCACACCTCTCCTGTGCAGGTGCGAGTAATGGAGCGGACCCGTCCACCCATTAGAATCATAGTCCCGGGACGCGTTTATCGCTACGAGGCAACTGACGCCACACATGAGTGGATGTTTAATCAGATAGAAGGATTGGCTATCGATACTAATATCACGCTGGCTGATCTCAAAGGCACGCTCTATGAGTTCGCCCGATCCATCTTCGGAAAGGATAGAAAAGTTCGTTTCCGCTGCGATTATTTCCCGTTTGTTGAGCCTGGCGTTGACATGGCGATCGATTGCTTTATGTGCGCTGGCGCAGGGTGTCGGCTTTGTGGATATACGGGCTGGATTGAAATAATGGGTGCGGGCATGGTGCATCCCGATGTATTGCGGCGTGTCGGCATTGATCCTGATGTTTATTCCGGCTTTGCTTTTGGTATGGGAGTGGAGCGTATCCCCATACTGCGATATGGCATTGATGATATTCGTCTATTTTTTGGCAACGACCTGAAATTTTTACAGCAGTTTTAGGGTAAATAACGATTTCGAAAGGTTTTTATTCTGACTGAGGATAGACCATGAAAGTCTCATTAAAATGGCTTCGCGATTATGTTCCGGTAACCGAAGCTGCATCTGAAATTGCGCATAAGCTGACTATGGCAGGGCTTGAAGTCGAGGGGATGCAGGTCATCGGCGGCGATTGGAAGAACATATTCGTCGGTGAAATCCTCGCTATCAATCCTCATCCCAATGCGGATCGTTTGCGTCTGGCAACTGTTAATCTCGGTTCAAAACAGGTTACTGTTGTCTGTGGTGCTCCGAATCTTACCATCGGTGATAAGATTGCGTTTGCAGAGGTCGGCGCCGAGCTTATCGATGGGCATACAGGACAAAAAGCACAGTTGAAGCCTGCAAAGATCCGCGGTGTCGTCTCCGAGGGAATGATCTGCTCGGAGAAAGAGCTTGGTATTTCCGGTACGCATGAAGGTATTCTGGTTCTTCCTCAGAGCGTCCAGTTAGGTATGCTTCTTGCTGATTATATGGGCGATACTATTTTAGATATTGCCGTCACATCCAACCGCCCCGACTGCATGTCCGTCATCGGTGTGGCGCGTGAAGTGGCCGCACAAACGGATAAACAGGTTTCTGTTCGGGCACCCGCGTATGCTGAAGAAGGACCTGCAATACATTCGCTGGCAGCCATTGAAATTAAAGCTCCTGATCTCTGCCCCCGCTATTGTGCCAGCCTGATTACCGGAGTAAAGATCGGCCCGTCACCATCATGGCTGCAGCAGCGTTTGCTGGCAAGCGGTATGAGGCCGATCAATAATGTTGTTGATGTGACTAATTATGTGATGCTTGAATACGGTCAACCTCTACATGCTTTCGATTTCAAAAAAGTTCAGGATCATCGAATCGAAGTACGACGCGCACAGGAAGGTGAGCCGTTCAAAACGCTTGATGATATCGATAGGAAGTTAACAAAAGATATGCTGGTCATTGCAGATGGCAAACGTGCTGTTGCGGTTGCAGGCATCATGGGGGGACAATCGACGGAAGTGACCGATGCTACGGCCGAGATACTTATTGAGTCAGCAACGTTTAATGCAGCTGTTATTCATCGTGGTAGCCTGGCTCTTAATTTGCGCACGGAGGCTTCGTTGCGCTTCGAAAAAGGACTGAGCAGGGAATTGCCGCTTATAGCCTTGAAAAGGGCGACACAGCTTATGGTGGAGTTGACCGGTTGTCGGGTAGCGAAGGGAATCATCGATGTGTACCCGGGCAAAGAAGATTCGAAACAGATACTGTTTTCGGCATGGGAAGTGAAACGATTGCTTGGTGTGGACTTATCGGTTGATGAGATCATCAGAACTCTGGAGAAATTAAGTTTCGAGTGTGAAAGTACAGGCATAGCTGAGGAAATCCTCGTGACGGTGCCATGGTGGCGTACTGATGTTACCAATAAAGCTGATCTAACAGAAGAGGTTGCACGTATTATCGGCTATGAATCTATTCCGACGACAATGCTTAGTTCATCATTGCCCGAACCGCAAACTCTGCCGATGCGCTCCTTTAGACAGAAGACACAAGATATTATGGTTCATTGTGGATTCCAGGAGATCATCACCTATTCGCTGACCAGCATGGAGATGTTGCAGAAACTCTCACCGAAAAACGAGTACATAGGACCTCAACCGGTACGAACTGCGCATCCGATGAGCCGGGAGTTGGAATATCTGAGAACGTCTCTACGTCCAGGGATTTTAGCAACGCTTGTGCGGAATCAGCGGTACAAAGAAGCAACCATAAATCTGTTTGAGATCGGCAAAATATTCCTCTATAAAGAGAAAGATTTGCCGGAAGAACGGGAGATGCTGTGCGCAGTGCTCAGCAGCGCACAACCGAAGCTGTTCTGGCGGGGTAATGCTGATCCTGTCGACTTTTATGTTGCCAAAGGGGTGGTGGAGACGTTGTTATCCCAGCTCGGAATCGAGGCAGCGTTTAATCCCGGTGATGATGCGAGTTTGCTCTCCGGCAGGAACGCTGTAATCGTTGTCGATGGTGATCCCGTCGGAGTGCTTGGAGAAGTGCATCCCCGCGTGGCGCGGGCGTTTGATATAAACGACACAGCATACTTGATCGAGATTGATCTCGAAAAATTATTCAGCTATAGAAATGATGTAAAGAGCTATACGCCGATTTCACGATATCCGAGCACGATAAGAGATATTGCTCTTCTTGTTGATGTGGCGGTATCGTACGAGCAGATTCGAAAGGTCATCGCAGCTTCACCGCTGGTCAATCAGGTTATCCTCTTCGACCTGTATAGCGGGGAACAGGTGCCGCAGGGAAAGAAGTCTCTGGCGATCAGGATTATTTATCAATCTGCTGAACATACGCTGACCGATGCTGAAGTGGATGAGGTCCATAAAGAAATCCTCGATATCTTAAATCACGAGTTCGGCGTTACGCTGCGCTCATAAACTTGGATAGTATCTGTTACCTTTTTGATTTGTCTGTGAGCATCTTTTCTACGGCGTCAATTATGCCATCCAGCGGTAACATCTGTGCCTGCTTTTCCTGTCGCCACTTCGCCTCGACGCTCTTGTTTTGCAGCGCCCGCGGGCTTATGGTGAGACGCAGGGGAATACCGAGGAGATCAGCATCGTTGAACTTGATTCCGGGTGATTCAATGCGATCATCGAACAGGACATCAATGCCCTTTGCGATCAGTCCTTTATAGACCGTCTCTGCTGTTTGCGATACTGTTGCATCCTCAAGACGCAGTCCGCAGAGATAAACCTGATATGGTGCAATTGGCAACGGCCAGATGATGCCTTTTTCATCGTGATTTTGTTCAACGGCAGCTGCCAGCAACCTGCCGACGCCGATACCATAGCATCCCATAATGATAGGCTGTGATACTCCATTGCTATCGAGGAAATATGCTCCAAGACGTTCACTAAGGAATGTGCCCAGCTTGAACACATGGCCGACTTCAATGCCGTTCTGTGATTGTAATATACCGTCGCATCCGGGACATTGATCTCCGGCGCTGGCTGTGGCTATATCGGCGACGATAGTTGCTGTGAAATCCCTGGGATAATTGACGTTTTTGAGATGAGTGTCCGGTTTATTTGCGCCGGCAACGAAATTGCCACCTGTGGTGATCGATTCATCGGCTATGATCTTGATATTTTTAAGGCCAATCGGTGATGCTGAGCCGGCAACCAGCCCTGCTGCTTTTACCTCTGCATCGGCAGCCAGATGTAGATCGGTGCATTTGAGTATATTTTTAAGCTTTGTTTCATTGACTTCGATATCGCCTCTGATGGTGACGAAAATGATGTCTCCGTCGGCTACATAAAATACCGCTTTCAGCGTATTATTTTTATCGATGCCGACAAATCTGGCGACTTCTTCGATTGTTTTAATGCCGGGCGTTGCTATCTCTTCCAGCGGCAGCGGTTTCGTTGAAGCGGGCTTTTTCTTGATGCTCCTGGCTTTTTCTGTATTTGCGGCATAGCCGCATTTCGGACAGAGGATAATCATATCTTCGCCGCTTTCCGTGACCAGCATAAATTCATGAGATGCTTTGCCACCGATGGCTCCGCTGTCCGCTTCAACCATTACGGCGGGCAAGCCGCAACGTGAGTAGATGTTTTTGTACGCTTGAACAGTTCTCTGGTAGTTCATTTCCAGTCCTTTCTCATCAACATCAAAGCTGTAGAGGTCTTTCATGATGAATTCCCGTACCCTGAGCAATCCGCCGCGGGGTCGCGGTTCGTCACGGAATTTGTTCTGCATCTGGTAGGGCAGGAGCGGCAGGTCGCGATAGCTTTGCACGTAGCGGCGAACCAGGTCGGTTATAATCTCTTCATGGGTCGGCCCAAGCACCAGTTTGTGATCTTTGCGGTCGGTTATGGTGAACATCGTTTTGCCGAAGGATGACAACCGCCCCGATTGTTCCCATATCTCAAGAGGTTGAAGCGACGGCATCATAAGCTCCTGTCCGCCTGCGGCATCCATCTCCTCGCGGATAATCTGCTCGATTTTTCTAAGTGTACGCCAGCCAAGCGGCATATAGGCGTATACGCCGGCGGCCACCTGCTGGATCATGCCGGCGCGAACAAGAAGCTGATGACTGATGCTATCAGCTTCCGTTGGTATTTCCTTTAATGTTTTTCCAAAGAGCTTAGAAAAATACATGCGTACACACTTACCCTCTAAAGTATCTATATGATTTTATTTTGCTTTTTGCCTGTGTAGAGTATCCGCTGAATTACAGTTAATTATTCATTAATGTGAAATACCCGCCTATAAGTAATGCGATAATAACATAGAGGACGTAAACGGCGAGACTCACGAAGAATAAGATGACACCCCATTTTGACCAGGTATGTTGGGTCCTCTTGAAATGCTCAATGCTGTCCCATTTTTTATGCTGCCATGCCCACTCATTGCCCCTGGCTCCCAGTACGAAACACCATATGATGTTCAAGAGCGGGATAAATACGAGAAATGCAATCCAGACACTATTTCCGATTCCCCATATCCAGTTCAGAAAGAAGGCTCCCCAGTTCCAACCTCTTATTTCGGGAGGAAGCGTCGATACTGCGCCCTGGCCTGATGCCGTAGCAGACGAAGTGGGGGCTGCCGCTGAGTTCACATTGACAACAACCGGTGGTGGCGCTTCAGTTCTCGGTTGTGATGCACTCGATGTTGCTGCTGACGGTGCTGTTCCAGCCTTTTGATGAGCAGCAAATATCGTATCGCTGCATGGCTGACAGTATGTCTTGCCTCCAATCAGGTTTCTGCACTCCATGCAGACAAGCTTTCCACATGATACACAGGCTCCAACCGGTTCACGATCAGAATGAAATGCGCATTGCATTGGCATAGGATTTATCGCCTCCTTTAAATATTCAACTTGTTTTGGAATGTGTCGAAATTAAACCATATCCAGCCTATTTCGTCTAGTGCTCTGTGAGGTTACGTATCTCGCTCAGTAAAGCCTGCAGAAAATTATTTTCTTCAACTGTTTGCACTACCTCGCCATGTCTGAAAATGGCTCCCTTGCCCTTGCCGCAGGCAATACCGACATCTGCTCCCCGCGCTTCTCCGGGGCCGTTGACTATGCAGCCCATGACCGCCACCTTAATGGGCTTATCGATATGCTTAAGCTCTTTTTCAACTGCCGCGATAAGTCCGAGGATATCCACCTCAGAGCGGCCGCAGCTCGGACAGCTTATCAGCAGAGGACCTCGCTGCCGCAAGTTCAAACTGCGTAGAATCTCCCATGCAGCATCAACTTCTTCGACGGGATCGGTACTGATCGATACGCGGATCGTATCCCCAATGCCTTCATAAAGCAATATGCCTATTCCTACGGCGCTGCGTATCGTCCCGCTCTTTGGCGGTCCAGCCTCTGTGATGCCAACGTGAAGGGGATAGGGCATCTCTGTGGCCATGAGCCGATATGCTTCGATGGTTGTTGGTACGTCAAATGCCTTGAGCGATATTTTTATCAGATCGAAATTTTCTCTGTGCAGGAGTTCTATCTCTTTCAATGCGGCATCTACCATGCGTCTTGCCATGGAATCGTATTGTTTTGCGGCTGGTGGGAGGCTTCCGGCATTAACTCCGATTCTGATTGGCACGTTTCGTTGTTTAGCCGCTTTGACAACCTGTGCGATATGATCGGGGTCTTGAATATTTCCTGGATTTAGCCGCAGTCCATCGATATTCGCTTTCAATGCAGCGAGCGCCAGCCGATAATCGAAATGAATATCGGCAATGACCGGTAACGGACTGTTTTTCTTGACCGAGGCTAGTGCCTCAGCTGCTTCCTTATCAGGCACTGCGACCCGTATGATTTCGCAGCCATGTTCTTTGAGTCGGCATATCTGCGCTACCGTTGCTGCAGCGTCGCGCGTATCTGTCTTCGTCATCGATTGGACGGCGATTGGCGCTGCGCCACCGATAACGACTGTGCCTATCGTTATTGCTGTTGAAATCCTTCGGGTAATCAAGGCAATAGACTGCCTCCCTGTATAATACGCACTATATCATAATAACTGACAACCATTATGAGCGCTATCAGAATGAAGAATCCAACCATGTGTACCAACCCCTCTTTTTTTGGGGAGATACGTTTGCCGCGCCTGACCCATTCAAGCAGTACAAAGATAAGGCGGCCTCCATCGAGCCCCGGGAAAGGGAATAGATTAATAATGGCCAGGTTAATGCTCAGGAGGGCTGTAAATTCCAAAATTGAGGCCAATCCGCTCTTTGCCACTTCGCCTGTTACCTGTACAATGCCTATCGGGCCTGTCAGTATCGGAGCGGTATTTTTGGTGAACCAGCCGATTACCTCGTTCTTAAATAATACTAAAATTTCCCAGCAGTGAACAAAGCTGTCCGGAATGGCTTTCCAGAATGGTGTTGATTCGGTAGTGGTGGTGGTATCAACCCCTTTTATTTTAATGCCGGTAGCGCCTTCACCCTGTGGCGGACTCCATCTGGCATGGACGACTACTTCTTTTTGCGTGTTATCGGTTTTTTGGAGCAGGAATCTAACATCGGAGCCGAGGTTGAGCTGTACCAGATAACTTACATCCTGACGATTCTGAATGGTACGTCCGTTTATCTGGAGTAATGTGTCTCCTGCTGAGACGCCAGCCAATTGTGCAGGGGATCCGATGTTGACCTCCTCTATTTGCACCTTCTCGATATAAGCGGTATGAGGGACCATAAAGCTGATTGTATACAAAAGAACGGGCAGCAATAGATTCATGAGCGAGCCTGCTGCCAGAACAAGTATCCTGATCGGGATGCTTTTACTTGCCAGACTCCGCGGGAACGTAGGATCCTCTTCGCCGAGCATTTTAGTGAAACCGCCGAGAGGTAAAGCATTGAGCGAATAAATGGTCTCTCCTCGCTTAAAACTGATAAGTCGAGGGGGGAAGCCCAGTCCGAATTCCTGTACTTCGATTCCTGAGAGTTTTGCAGTGATAAAATGTCCGAACTCATGTGCGAGAATGAGTACTGCCAGGACAGCAACAAATACAACTATAGTAAGCAACATCATTACATCCTTATTTTGTGATCATTCATTGTTGTTTCTCTAGCCCAGGTATCGGCTGCCATTATCTGGTCTAGATTTGGATTATCAATATTAGTATGAGCAGCTATCGTTTTCTCTATTACCGGTGCAATGTCTGTAAAACGTATTCGCCCGGATAAAAATAGCTCCACGGCCACCTCATCGGCTGCGCAGAGCACTGCCGGATACGTACCCTCTTTTTTCCCTGTTTCGATAGCCAGTGAAAGACAGGGGAACTTCTTATAAGGTACCGGTTCAAATGTTAATTGACTCACCTTTGTCAGGTCCAATTTCTGATACTGCGTGTCAGGTAATCGCTTTGGATAAGAGAGCGCATACTGAATTGGCAGATGCATATCCGGATGACTGAGTTGGGCTTTTATTGATCCATCGACAAATTCTACGAGAGAGTGAACAATGCTTTTAGGATGAATAATAACGTCGATTTTATCAAATGGTATGGAAAAAAGCCAATGTGCTTCTATTACTTCCAACCCTTTATTCATCAATGTTGCAGAATCGATGGTTACTTTTTGTCCCATTTTCCATGTTGGATGATTGAGTGCTTGCGCTGGTGTTACACGGGCCAGCGCCTCAGCGCTCAATGTATAAAAAGGGCCTCCCGATGCTGTGAGTATTATTTTTGATACAGCATTTCTTTCATTACGCAGACATTGCCAGACGGCGCTGTGTTCACTATCGATGGGAAGAAGCTGTGCGTTATTTTTCTTTGCCTCCGTGGTGAGTATGTGTCCGGCCATAACCAGTATCTCTTTGTTAGATAACCCGATTTTCTTGCCTGCCCGTATGGCGGCTAGGGTCGGTACTAACGCGACCTTTCCCGAAGTGGCAATAACGACGAGATCGATATCCGGATGGCTGGCTATTTCCTCCATGGTGGATTGTCGACTGGAAGATTTGCGCAGTTTGTGTGGAGAATGAACCAGTTTCGGTTTGAACTCATCGATCTGGGATTCCAGCAGTTTCGTGTTATTACCGGCGGCAAGTCCCAGCACTTTGAATCTCCCGGGGAATTGTCTGATGACATCCAGTGTCTGCTGCCCTATGGACCCAGTCGATCCTAGAATGGCTATCGTTTTCATCGTGTGTATTATCTTACACCATGAAGCAGTAAAGACAAAATCAGGCTCTGTTCAAAGTCGTATGAAGGGAAGAAATGAACGTTGATCTGGCCTATCCGCACATGGCATGTTACTGATGTTAAATAAACAAATCTTTGTTTTCGTGCCGCAACTTTGCGCGTCTTCGAATAATAACGAGTCGTATGATCCAGATAATAATGATGGTGGCGACGAGAAAGACGACGACCTGCCAGAGCGCCGGGGTAAAACCAAAGTAATGGAAACCGCTGTTCATGATAAATCCGAGGATTATCAATGCTCCATCGAAAATGAGAGATGATAGCACGACTCCGATTAGAAAATGTCCGTATCGCAGCTTTATACCTCCTGCAGCCATTGAAGTGAGAGTCATCAATCCTGATATACGTGGAATGGCGATGGCAAACGCTGCTTCACTTACGATTCTTGCTTCAATATTTACCAGATGTTCTTTGATTTTCTTAAACCGTTTTGACAGCCAGTTAATCGTCGCATTTCCCAGTAAACGTGTAAACCAGTAGACTGCGGCAGAACCGGCAAGTCGCCCCAGAAAAATCGCTAATAAAGTATAAAGCACCTGGACAGATGGACCGTTCTGATAGCTCGATAGGAATAATATCCCATCCAGTATGAATGGGAACGGGACGCCCATCTCTGTAAACATGGTTATCAAAAACAATCCTCCCAGAGCCGGGATGTTCAGGATTGTCAGGATTGTTGTTAGCGCTTGATTAAACCACTCCATTTTATGCGCACCGATTATACCATGTCATTACATGCTCTCTCTACTATTCATAATCGAATGTTGTATGCAAAGTTTGGTGTTCTTTTGTTAGGTTTTACCATGTTGACGGCAGCAGAAATTACCCGAGATCTTTGTCAATGGCGCCGCTGAAAATTTGTGTATTATTATTGTGGTAGTATAATTGGCTCCGATTATAGTAATTCATTTTTATCACTAACGTCAGGTTTAAACCCCGCATGATCAATTTTAAATCATCACGCCCTCAAAAAATATTCGGTCTGCACCCAAATATATTCCTTCTGGGACTGGTAAGCCTGCTTACCGATGTGAGCAGCGAGATGATTTTTACCTTACTGCCGTTGTTTCTTGCCAATGTGCTGGCTGCTGCGCCGGTGATAATCGGTCTCATAACCGGCATATCTGATGGCGTTGCTTCCGTTATGAAGTTTTTCAGCGGATGGATCAGCGATAAAGTTGGAAAGCGGAAATGGCTTGCGTTCATCGGCTACGGGCTCTCTAATTTCATTAAACCGATCATGTATTTTGCTTCGAGTTGGGGAGTTGTCTTCGGTGTGCGATTTACTGACAGGTTTGGCAAGGGCATTCGTACCGCGCCTCGCGATGCGTTGATTGCTGACTCTCTGACATCTTCAGAGAGGGGTAAAGGCTTCGGATTACATCAGGCGATGGATACCAGCGGCGCTGCAATCGGTCTGCTGCTGGCAGCTGTTATCATCTTTTTCCTGCAGCAAAATGCACTGGACCTCGCGAAAAATACCTATCAGTGGCTGGTTCTGATCGGGGTTATTCCCGGCCTGCTGGCTTTGATGGTTTTCCCCTTCATTCGAGAGAAGAGACATGAGGCTGCGAAGCAAGCTACAGTTTCTCAAACTGCCAAAAACGATCTGGATAGACGCTTTATTATCTTTCTGGGCATCATGTTTCTGTTCACTCTCGGTAATTCGAGCGATGCTTTTCTTATTTTACGTGCTCAGAATCTGGGCAGCTGCGTGCTGGATATTGCGCTTATGCTGCTCGCGTTTAATCTCGTTTATGCCGCTGTATCACTGCCTGCAGGCTTGCTCTCGGACAAGATCGGGCGTCGAAGAGTACTGGTGCTGGGATGGCTGATATATGGTCTCGTCTATGCGGGATTTGCTGCGGCATCGGCAATATGGCAGGTATGGTTGTTATTTGCCCTCTATGGTGTTTATTACGGTTTATCGGAAGGTGTTGCCCGTGCCTTTATCGCTGACCTGATACCGGAGGGTCGGCGAGGCACTGCGTATGGTGTTTTCCATGGTGTGGTAGGAGTAACACTGCTGCCTGCCGGGCTGATTGCCGGATGGCTCTGGGAATCGGTTAGCCCGGCAACGACATTCTATTTTGGCGCCGTGGTTTCATTTCTGGCGATGATAGGTCTTTTGTGTCTGGTTAAGGAACGATCTACTTCAGCGTAATATTATCGATGAGCCTTGTTTTTCCCACTTTTACGGCGAGAGAGACAAGCGCCGGTGTATCGATGGTATTCAACTCGTGAAGTGTCTCGTCATCCGCAATACTGACATATTCGATCTTCGCCAGCGGTTCTTTATTGATTAGCTCGGTCATTTTGCCCCGGATGATATCAGCGTCTCGCTCTCCTTTTTGCCACAGGTTCTGGGCGAGCATGAGAGATTGGGATAAGACGGTCGCTGCCTTACGCTCATGAGGATTGAGATAGGTATTGCGGCTGCTCATGGCGAGGCCGTCAGGTTCACGGATTGTCGCGCAGACGATGACATCGAGATTCATATTGAGGTCTTTGACCATTTTCTGGAGCACTTTTGCCTGCTGCGCGTCTTTTTGCCCGAAATACGCACGGGTCGGCTCGACAATATTGAACAGCTTGGCTACCACCGTGCTGACCCCTTTGAAATGTCCCGGCCGACACTGTCCTTCAAGAGGTTCGGTGATGCCGTCAACGATTACCCACGTATTGTACTTTGGTGGATACATCTCTTCGGCGTTTTCGGGGATAAAGACGACGTCCGTGGTGTCTTTGAGCAACGCAAGGTCGCGGTCGATATCGCGGGGATATGTTTTGAAATCCTCTTTAGGTCCGAACTGTGTCGGATTGACGAAAATGCTGGCGACAACATGATCATTTTCTTTCCTGGCCTGTCTGGTGAGAGAGATATGTCCTTCGTGCAGGTATCCCATTGTCGGCACAAAGCCGACCGAGCCTCGCATCTCGCGTCGCAGTGATTTCATTTCAGCGATCGTTCCGGCTATCTTTATCTTGCTGCTCATTATTTCAGTCCTGCGAGAAGGCTTTCATCCATGCTGGAGCTGTTCTGCGCCGTGGGGAATACGCCCTCTTTTACCTCTTTGGCATAATCACTGACCGCCGATTTAATAGTGTCGGCGAGTTTTGCGTACTGTTTGGCATGTTTCGGCACAAAATCGGTGAACATACCGAGAATGTCACTAACCACCTGAACCTGTCCATCGCAGTACGGTCCGGCGCCGATGCCGATTGTGGGGACACTGATTTTTTGAGAGATGAGTTTTGCCAGTGGAGCGGGCACTACTTCAAGGACAACGGCAAAGGCTCCGGCCTGCTCAAGGGCTATGGCATCTTTCAACAGACGCTCTGCTGCTGCCGTCGTTTTCCCCTGCAATTTGTAGCCGCCCAGTTGATGTATAGATTGGGGGGTAAGCCCGAGGTGTCCCATGACCGGGATGCCGCAACTGACGATCTTGTGGATTGTTTCCGCCATGAATTCGCCGCCTTCAAGCTTAACTGCCTGCGCTCCGGCCTCCTGAATAAATCGGGCGGCGTTGTGCATAGCCTCGCCCAGGCTTGCGTGATAGGTCATAAATGGCATATCGGCGACGACGAGAGCCTGTTTTGTGCCTCGTGCCACTGCCTTTGTGTGATGAATCATGTCATCCATCGTTACCGGAATCGTGGAGTCGTAGCCCAATACAACCATACCAAGGCTATCTCCCACCAGTATGATGGGTATGCCGGCTTCATCAATGATCTTTGCCGTGGGATAGTCATATGCGGTGAGTACGACTACTTTCTCTCCGGCGCGCTTCATGTCTTTGATCTGATTGATTGTCACCCGCTCGCTTGCCACAGCGTCCTCCTTATACCTTTGACAGCAATTCAGTCGTCCAGTCTTTCTCTGTCGGGACTCCGTTGGTCTGAGCAATGCGATTCTGTGCATCGACGTACACAAGTCGCGGGTGATAATCCTTCGTCTTTTCCTCCGGAACCTGATGGTAGGTAAGGATGATCACAACATCGCCTTTATCCGCCAAACGCGCTGCAGCACCGTTAAGGCAGATGACACCGGAATCCCTTTCGCCTTCGATTGCGTATGTAGTGAATCTGGCTGCGTTGTTCACGTTGAGCACTTCCACCTGTTCATACGGCAGGATGTCGGCAGCTTCCATCAGCCCTTTATCGATGGAGATGCTGCCTTCGTAATCGATATTGCTCTGCGTTACCCGTGCCCTGTGGAGTTTGCTCTTCAACATTGTTCTCATCGTTTTCTCCTGGTTAGCTTAATATGGCCTGCAAGTCCGATATTTGTCGTGTATCGATTTTTCCCTTGGCAAGTGCGATAGGTAGAGTCTGTCTACCCAGTTCTTTATAAATAGTAAAAGCTGCCGGCACCTGCGTTCGCAGTGCGTCCAGATGTTTTTTGATAGTACCGCTATCTCCTCGTGCGATCGGTCCGGTCAGACAATCAGGGAGTCCGACTGTTTCGATGTTATGCAATGTCCCTTTTATCAGAGGAGCGAGCGCTTTAATAGCCTGCTCCTGTGGGACGCCGAATGTTTGCCACAGGTCTGTGGCCAGTTTTACCAGCGTAACGAAATAATTTGAGGCGAAGACGGCCGCGGCATGATACAGCACTTTATCTCCCGGCTTCAGGATTATCCAGTTACCTTCGAGATCGTTAGCCATATCTTTCAGTATGCTGAGCAGTCCATTCTGCGCTTCTATGCCGAATGTCGATCCGGGCAGATTATCGATGGCATGCTCGATGCTGGCAAAGGTCTGTAAGGGGTGAAAGCAGCCGGTATGTCCTCCGCTGGTTTCTGCATGTTTGAGGATATCGATTGAATGTACGCCACTGCAATGGACGACGTATTGACCGTCATGCCATTTTATTTCAGAAGCGATTTTAGCGATGACGTCATCCGGTGTCGTGATAAAGGTGAGCTGAGTTTTATCGGCTACTTCCTGTGCGGTGTGATATGCGTTGCAGCCTGGTATTCTCGCTGCCAGCTTTTGTGCGGATGAGAAGCTCCGGCTGGAGGCGGCGACGACTTCATAACCCCTCTGGCTTAGCCTGACAGCCAGAGCGGTCCCTGTGGTTCCTGCACCTATGAAACCAATCTTGAGCATTTTCCTCACTCCGAAAGCCTTCCTTTATTCCAATAAAAAAGCCTTCTCATTATCCCCGAGAAGGCTTTTTACATGCGCTAATACAACCCCGTCTCGGTCTTTCCGATCCAAGCGGATACTATTTAATTGATTTACAACCGGCTCACCGCTTCTTACGAAGTCGATGGCTTACGACATAATGCTAGTGCATTCTAAAAGTTTTGTCAAAAACGGGTGGAACCGAGTTTAGCCAGATATAACGACGGACACTTCCTTTTACAATTTTCAGTGAATAAATTGAAGTCAAGCTATCGAGTAATTTCCTTTGCCCAACTGGCTGCTCTTTCGATCTCTCCTTCTTTTAGCGGACCTTCTTTGCCTTTGACAAAGAAAGCTGCGGGGGGAGAAATGAGCGTAGCTCCTTTTACTTTCAGGCTTTCGGCGATTTTCCCGGCGGCATAGCCGAACACTCCGACCCATTTGGTCGATAGCCTGGTATCGAACGCAGCTACTTTGATACCTTTAATAGCCGCCTCTGATATACCGCTAAGAAATTCTTGAATAGCCGGTGTCGGCCTGCCCCCATAGGTCGGAGAGCCGATGATGAGCATGTCCAAAGATTCTAATCTGGAAGGGTTTGCTTCACCGACACGGAGCACTTGAACATCGCCGGTAATAGCACTGCCGATAGCCCTGGCAATTTTCTCTGTATTCCCGTAGCCCGAGTCGTAGACTATTAGAGCTTTCATCAGTCACCTCCGATATAATATACAATACCTATTGAAACTAATAAAACTGTTGACACTAATAGTGTCGTGTCATTATACTTAAATCGTATGTAGGATATCATGATATCTTATCATAGAAAACTGATTTACAGAGGAATATTCTATGATGGAGTTATCCGTTGAAATTCGCAGATATAGTTAAAGCTTATATCGAGAGAGGCATGTAGGAAAGATGGTGTCACTGATAAACTTTGGAGCATGAAAATGAACAACGATCTTGAATTCAGAATAGAGATAGAATATGAACAGGATGGTGAAGGGTACCATGCATATTGTCCTGCTTTAAAAGGATTGCATGCATCCGGTGATACCAAAGAAGAAGCAGTTGACAATGCTTGCGAATTGGCTCGTTTATATATTAGCTCCCTCATAAAGCACAAAGAGCCTATCCCCATTGGCATTAAAATGGAAAAATCTGGCACAAAAGATAGCAATATTGAGCATAAAGGCAAGTCCGGTTG
Source organism: Dehalococcoidia bacterium UBA5629 (assembly GCA_002421445.1). Classification (GTDB taxonomy): domain Bacteria; phylum Chloroflexota; class Dehalococcoidia; order GIF9; family UBA5629; genus UBA5629. The sequence goes on from DIKB01000080.1 coordinate 24,641, forward strand.
TGTTTCCAGGGAGTTATTAGTAGGTTCAGTTGCGTGAATTATCCTGGAAACATATGGAAACAACTCAAGAATATTTCTGCCGATGATTTAATAGCGGCGCTTCAGAAAGATGGATTTATTCCTGATTTAAGTAGCGGTTCAAGGCGAGTGTACAGGCATAGTGACGGCAGAAGAATCGCAATAGATTATCATCCCCAAAAGACCTTTGGCCCCAACTTGTTAAAGGCGTTATTGGATGATGCAAGTTGGAAAGAGTCCGATCTCAAAAGATTGAAATTAGTGAAATAATCCAATATGTTAAGTTCAGGAGTCGGTTGCTGATAGGGAGGGCTTATTGTACCTTCATATATTTTTGTGCTTTGTCTCTCGATCTTGCGGAATAGGCCATTCGATTATCCTGGTCGACCATAGATTATAGATAGCTTTATCCAATGTGCTGCGGCGCGGTTCGCGGATGTCCAGTTTTCTGTCTAAGATACGGTCATGGAATGTTTCGATGAAATGGCATTGCTGCCTGAATGTACGTATCGTGTTATCCTCACCATCCAAAATAACGTAGTTCAGTTGTCTGGCAAATGGCTCTATTATCTCGCGTGCGTGTCCGCAAACACGGGTAAAGAAATATTCGATCTGTTTCTCACGATGCCTTTGGAATCGTTTCGCAGAAGAGCCGCCTTGCCGGTGACGCGCGTGGACATTGCCGGTTCCGACTTTGGATGCCAGTACTGTTTCTCCCTCCGCTACCGCGATTGCATAAGCGCCGAGCCGTATCAGCAGCATGGCGCATACACGTTCGTTTTTAAGAAGATCGCGCAGCGGATTTACCTCGCAGCGGTTGAGCGCTACGGATTGCTGAAGAGGAAATGGCGGCAGCAGTATATACAGCATCTCCTGAGAATAGAGAAGCGCTGCTCCGGTGGGTGAAGTCTCAATACGACGGATGAGAGCATCGGGCAATTGAAATTCAGGTCGATTAATCTGGATTACTGCTTTGCCCGATGCCCCGTCTGATTTTGCGGGCACGTGCAGACTGATGGCGATAGTGCCTTTTGTCTCAATCTCATCGAGCCATGCCAGCATGGTTCGTCTGCCTAGTTGATACTGTTTCAATTCTTCCATGTTTTCTTTCACGTATCTTCACTACCGTCTCATTGCAGGTTTACGGTAGTGGTTCCATCTCCGCCCTCGCCTTTAGTGCCCGGAGTGAATGATTTGACCAGCGGGTGCGATGCCAGTACCTCACGAACGATCTGACGGACCGTGCCCGTGCCGTAGCCGTGGATAATTCTGACGCTGCTGAGGCTGGCAAGAAAAGCATCGTTCAGGTAAGTATCTATGATCCCCTCTATTTCGACGCTTCTTTTTCCCCGTAAATCAAGCTCCATTGATACCGGCTTGCTGCTGCGTTTGAGCGAAAAATTCTGAGGGAGCTTGAAATGGACCTGCCTGTCCGTGATTTTTTCGATATCGGGCAGGTCAACGGTGATTTTGGTGCTACCGGCCTGCACTTCAATAGTGCCTTCTTTCTCAGCGATAGAGATAATGACTCCTTCCAATCCTTCATTGATCAATCGGACGCGCTCGCCAATAGCGAGATCAGTAATAGACGGTGTTTCTCCTGTTTGCCCAACCCTGATTTTCCTCTGCCATCCGGGGCTATCTATACGTTCGTGCAACTGCGCCAGCGCTTGTTTCGCTTTTGCAACATTCTCCGCTTTCTGCTGCTTCTTCAGTTGTGTGGTAACGTTTTTAATCATGTTTTGAAGCTGTGATGCTTCCAGCAGCAGCCTGTCCTTCGATTGCCGCAACAAATCGCTTTCCTGTTGCTCCAGATCATGTTTCTTTTGTTCCCAGCCTTCTTTCAGTTCCTCTGCTTCCTGTACTCGCTGCGTCAGCTTCTTTTGCAGTGTCTCCGCCTTTTGTTTTTCAGCCATGAGATCATGCAGGACGGTTTCCATCTCCACTGATCCCGATGATGACAGCATCTCTTTTGCCGAGTTGATGATATCTTCCGGCAACCCCAGACTGGAGGCGATGCTGAGGGCGTTGCTGCCTCCCGGTATTCCGATGCTGAGGTGATATGTTGGTTTTAATGTTTCAGCATCGAAGTCCAGCGAGGCGTTTTTTATGCCCGGCGTTTTATAGGCAAACGCTTTCAGTTCGCTGAAATGGGTAGTTGCCACAACGATAGTTTTGGTCTGGAGAAATCGGAGTAGAATAGCCTGTGCCAGCGCCGCGCCTTCTGCCGGATCCGTGCTTGTCCCAAGTTCATCCAGCAATACCATGCAGTTGTTGGTTAAGGCTTTAAGTATTCTATTGATGTTCCCGATATGCCAGCTAAATGTGGACAATGTGTGTTCAATGCTCTGTTCGTCACCGATATCGGCAAACACATTTTTGAAGATTGGTACGCTGCTTTCCGGTAATGCGGGAATCGGTATCCCTGCCTGCGTCATTAAAACAAGCAGCCCGACCGTTTTGAGCGCCACTGTCTTGCCGCCCGTGTTCGGGCCGGTGATAATCAATGTAGAAAAATCCCGCCCGATTTCTACCGTCAGAGGCACCGCCGCACCCTTTAACAGGGGATGACGGGCATTGACCAGCCTCAGTATGCGGGCATCCGGTCTCTCTTCGGTGCTTTTCTTATCATGATGCGGGATTGTAGGCACGGCAGCATGTGCTTTCTCGGCATACCGCGCCTTCGCCAGCGCAAAGTCCAGCTCTGCAGTCAGACTGACGCTTAACGTTATCTCCGATGCATGTGCTGCTATTTCTTCGCTCAAAGCGGACAGGATACGTTCAAGTTCCAGCTTTTCTTCAATAATGAGGGACCGGAGTTCGTTGCCCATATCGATTGTGTTCATCGGCTCGATGAATACGGTGGATCCTGTATTGGAGACATCGTGGACGATGCCTTTGACGTCTCGCCTGTTTTCCGTTTTGACGGGTATGACATAGCGCCCTTCCCGTTCGGTGATGAGCGGTTCCTGCAATAGTTTCTGACCCTTCTCCGATTTGATGAAGGAGTCCAGACGCTCAATAATCCTCTGCCGCCCTTCTCTTAGCCGGCGGCGCACATCCAGCAGCTTGTCAGAGGCACTATCTAATATGTCTCCCTGCGGGCTGATGCATCTCCGTATCTCCGATTCCAGGTGTTTCTGCTCAATAATGCCCTGCGCAATCTTCCAGAGTAGAGGGACATCATCCGATTGCCTCTGAAATTTCGATCGCAACTCGCGCAACGCGATAAGCGTATCCTTTACCGCGAGCAATGCCTGTGCATCAAGCATTTTGCCTTTAGTCGTCAGCCCGACGATCTCTCGTATATCGGTGACACCGCCTATTGAAAACTCCGGTTTCAGTGATAGCAGACGGCACGCTTCGTCCGCCTGCTGCAGCAGCAGCATTATCTGCTCGGGATTGGTTAGCGGTTCAATCGCCCGGGCTATCTCGTTACTGGCGCTGAATGAAGTGAATGATGCGAGTATTTCGCGTATTTTAGGAAATTCCAGTAATTCCGTGCTTTGTTTATCCATGTATTATATGCCTCTTGTATATTGACTGTTGTCCTTTAGTCAACTACAATCTTGCGGTATGTTTAAACGGGCTTTTGTTGGTGTCCGTACAGTGTTTGTTTATTGTATATCATTTACCGCTAGTTTACATGGTGGTAGAATTTAGTAGAGAGGTATTTTAAGATGTCAGGACATTCGAAGTGGTCTAAGATAAAGCGTTCTAAAGGTAATGCTGATGCCAGTCGTGGACAGTTATTCACAAAACTTACCAAGGAGATTATATTCGCTTCCCGTCAGGGTGGCGTTAATCCTGAAGGCAATTTTCGGTTGCGCCTGGCCATACAGAAAGCGCGGGACAACAACATGCCTCTGGATAATATCGAACGAGCCATCAAGAAGGGTAGTGGTGAATTGGGTGGCGCAATACTCGTGGAGTTAACATTGGAAGGGTATGGGCCGGGTGGTGTGGCTGTCATGGTGGAGGCGACGACGGACAATCGTAACCGTACGGTGAGCGATGTACGCAGTACGCTGGCAAAGCACGGCGGCAATCTCGGTGAGAACGGCAGTGTCTCCTGGATATTTGAATCAAAGGGCGTTCTGGTGGCTGAAGTAAACCCCAAGAACAAGGATGATATCGAGCTTCTGGCAATCGATGCCGGTGCTGATGATGTGAAGGAGGGTGAGGATTATCTTGAAATTTTAACTCAACCTCAACAACTGGAAGAGGTGAGAAAGGCCGTCGAAGGGAAAACGAAAGTGCTGTCCTCCGAGGTGTCTCTTATTCCTAAAACGATGGTTGTGCCCGATGAAAAAGGGTATTTTTCGATGTTGAAACTGCTGGATCATCTGGAAGAGCTGGATGATGTTCAGCATGTTTATGCTAATATAGATTTCCCGCCGGATATTATGGAGAAATACGAATCAGGGACTGTGTAATGCGTATTCTTGGTATTGATCCGGGCACGCTGCATATGGGATATGGGCTGATTGATGACGTCAACGGCGTCATCAGCATGGTTGAGTGCGGTGTGTTGTCGCTTCCCAAGACGGTTCCTCTGGAGAAGCGGTTGCATCGCTTTTATGTGGAATTGCTGGATATAATTGGCTCTTTTCATCCTGAGGAGGTAGCAGTTGAGGAACCGTTCGTTGCTCTCAATGTGCGTTCGGCCCTGGCTATAGGAAGAGCACAGGCGATTGCGATTTTAGCTGCAGCCGGCAATAATTTGCCAATATTCCGCTACTCGCCGACCCAGGTGAAACAGCAGGTAACCAATTATGGGAGAAGCAGCAAAGCTCAGGTAGAGACTATGGTGAAGCTTCAACTCGGGCTGTCCGTTTTGCCGCAACCGAGCGATGCTGCGGATGCGCTGGCTATAGCTATTTGCCATCTTCAGCAGAGACGCCTGAATTCTTTGATCTCAAAAATACGCTGAGAATTAACGATGATAGTTGCCTTAGACGGAATTTTACAGAGCATCAGTGCCAATTCCATTGTGGTGAAAATCGGCCCTATCAGCCTTGAAGTCCACATGCCTGTCTCGGCTATCGTCAGTCTCGGTTCTCCGGGCGATGCTGTATCTATCCGTACGTATTTACATTATCGCGAGGATGCTATCGCACTTTACGGTTTCACCTCTTCCGAACAATTGTTCCTGTTCCGCAAGCTTCTTACGGTAACCGGTGTCGGTCCGAAAGTTGCACTCGGGCTACTTTCCGGTTTGAGTGCTGACAAGCTGGCTGCTGCCATCATCAATGATGATGTAGAGGCATTGACTCAGATATCGGGCGTCGGCAAGAAGACCGCAGCCAGGCTGGTTGTGGAATTGAAGACGACACTGGAAAAGGAGTGGCAGGGCGAGACATCTGCCGTCTTTGTTAGAGAGGATACAGAGGTTGTCTCCGCGCTATTGAGCCTCGGCTACTCATTGAAAGAGGCGAAACAGGCAGCCTCTCTTATCTCCGGAGATGGGCTTGGTACAGAAGAGAAGTTAAGGCTGGCGCTCCGCAATCTGTCGAAAACATAGTCCATCATTCCTGATTTTTCTGTATGGGTCCGCTTCTGCGGAGGAGTTCAATGTCCGAGTTCGTTTTAACCACAGATTTCAAATTAACCGGTGATCAACCTGCGGCCGTTGATAAACTTGTTGACGGTGTTCAACAGGATTACAAGAAACAGACGTTGCTTGGGGTTACCGGCAGCGGCAAGACGTTTGCTATGGCTAACGTTATCGCCAGGGTCAAGAGACCGACGCTCGTTATCTGTCACAATAAGACGCTTGCCGCCCAGTTGACTACGGAGTTCAAGGAGTTCTTCCAGAACAATGCCGTGGAGTACTTCGTCAGCTATTACGATTACTATCAGCCCGAAGCGTATATCCCGAAGACGGATACCTATATTGAAAAGGACATCGATATCAATGAGGAGATCGACAGGATGCGCCACTCGGCGACGAGGTCGTTGCTGGAACGCCGTGACGTAGTCATCGTTGCCTCGGTATCCTGTATCTATGGTCTGGGAGAACCGGAGGAATACCGGAGCTTCATCGTTTCGCTGAAAAAAGGAGAGAAAGCCATCAGAGACAGGATCATTCGCCGTCTGGTGGATATGCAGTATGAGCGGAACGATTTTCAGCTGACGCGCGGCAAATTCCGGGTACGCGGCGATACTCTTGAAGTGTTTCCTGCGTATGAAGAAGAGCTGGTACGGGTTGAGTTCTGGGGTGATGAGATAGAACGTATTAATATTGTCGATCCATTGACCGGTGAGATGCTTTCCGATCGTGACGCTCTCGATCTGTATCCGGCCAAGCATTTCGTCACGTCTCACGAACGCCTCATGTTGGCCATCGCTTCCATCAGAGAGGAGCTTCAACAACAGTTGAAGGTGCTGGACGGCGAGGGGAAATTGCTTGAAGCTTCCCGTCTGGAGATGCGTACCAATAACGATCTGGAGATGCTGATTGAGACAGGATACTGCAATGCGGTTGAGAACTATTCACGGCATCTTCAGCAGCGTCCTGCCGGCAGTGCACCGTGGACGTTGATTGATTATTTCCCCGATGACTTTTTGCTGTTCATCGATGAATCGCATATGACGCTGCCGCAGATACGGGGCATGTACCATGGCGATGCCTCGCGCAAGCAGACGTTGATCGACTATGGCTTTCGTCTGCCATCGGCACGGGATAACCGTCCGCTTACCTTTGAGGAGTTCGAAGGGCGGGTGAATCAGGTTGTCTATGTATCGGCCACGCCGCGTGCCTACGAGAGAGAACACAGCAAACAGATCGTTGAACAGTTGATCCGGCCCACTGGGCTGTTGGAGCCGACAATCGAGGTGAAGCCGACGAAGGGACAGGTTGATGATCTTATCCAGCAGATCAGGGAACGGGTGGGTAGGCGCGAGCGCTGTCTGGTGACCACGCTAACCAAGAAGATGGCTGAGGAGCTTGCCGAATATCTGCTGGAGATGGACATCAAGACTCACTATCTGCATTCCGAGATCGATACGCTGGAGCGTGTGGAGATACTTCGCGATCTACGGCTTGGTGTGTATGATGTGATCGTTGGTATCAATCTGCTTCGTGAGGGGCTTGATCTGCCGGAAGTGAGCCTTATTGCCATCCTGGATGCGGACAAGGAAGGTTATCTGCGGTCGAGGGATTCGCTCATTCAGACGATGGGCAGGGCGGCACGCCATGTCGAAGGCCATGTCATTATGTATGCCGACAGGATCACAAAATCAATGCAGGATGCGATGGATGAGATAATTCGTCGCCGAAAGATACAGGAATCGTACAATAAAGAGCACAATATTACGCCTCAGTCTATTCAGAAGGCGATCAAGGATATCACCTCCATGGTGAAGGTAGTTTCCGAGCAGAGAGCGCGTTATGAAGCGACACCTATCTCGAAAGAAGAGCTTATGCGTTTGATCAAAGACCTTGAGACTCAGATGAGGAAGGCAGCCAAGAATCTTGAGTTTGAAAAAGCTGCTTTGCTCAGGGACCGGATAGTGGAATTGAGAACTGATGCGGAGATTCTGGCGCCTCTGGTTAAACCGAAAAGATCGAAGTAATGACTTCTTTTGTCACCCCGAGTGCCCTATTGTTACCCCGAGTGCCCTATTGTCACCTTGAGCGAAGCCGAAAGGTCTCTTGTTTCTATTGCAAACTGGATTATTATTTCCGATTAGTGTAGAAAATAACAAGAGATCATCACGTCGCTTTGCTCCTCATGATGACAAAGTTTGTCACCCAGAGCGCAACCGAGGGGTCTTAGGTTACTGAGCTACAGCTCAGGTCATTTCGAACGAAGCTGAGAAATCTCCTGTTACTTTTTATACTAATTTAAAGTAAGCAGCCAGTTCATGGTGCAACCTGAGACCTTTCGGCAGGCTCAAGGTGACAACACACTTCTGCACCTCGACTGCGCTCGGTGAACGGCTTGAAAGTAGTCACGGTAGTGATAGTATCGAGGAGATACTATTCGTATCCTACGGTAACCCTTCTTCCTCTTTTTGTCCCTTCTCCACCAGTCCCTCGGCTTCGAGTTCTTCCATAAGGCGGGCAGCGCGGGGGAAACCGATGTGAAGCCGCCGCTGCAGATATGAAGCGGATAGCTCCAGATGATCGTGTGCGAGCTGTCTGGCAGCAACAATAAGCGGATCATCGGGATCTTTTCTGATCGGAAGAGAGGTTTGTTCGCCTTCTTCAAATGAGGTTGCTACCTCGCCGGGACGCTTCTGCTTACCCCAGAAGTAGACTATCCTTTCTATCTCGGCATCAGTGACGAATGGTCCCTGAAGGCGCTTGGGCTTGATGGCATCGGTTGCCATGAACAGCATGTCGCCTCTACCCAGCAGCTTTTCCGCCCCGACTGCGTCCAAAATCGTCCGCGAATCCACCTGCGATGTCAACGCAAAGCTGATACGTGTGGGGAAGTTAGCTTTTATCAGGCCTGTGATAACGTCGACAGACGGGCGCTGTGTTGCCACGATCAAATGGATACCTGTAGCGCGCGCCAGTTGTGCCAGACGGCAGATTGTCCTTTCCACCTCGTCGGAAGCGGTCATCATCAGATCAGCAACCTCGTCAATGATGAGCACGATATATGGCATCTTATCGCTGCCCTGCCTCTCCTGATTGTAGCCTTCTATGTTTCGTACACCGGCTTTGGCAAAAGTCTTATAGCGACTATCCATCTCCTGCGTCAGCCAGCGGAGCGCTGCTACTGCCTCCTGAGGCTCTACGACAACATGACTCTTTTCAAGATGCGGCAGGTTGTTGTAGATCACCAGCTCCACGCGTTTGGGGTCTATCATAATGAACCGCACCTCATCCGGTGTATGCTTCATCAGCAAACAGCAGATAGCTGCATTCAGGAACACGGACTTACCGCTGCCGGTAGCACCGGCCACGAGCAGATGCGGCATCTTTGCCAGATCTGCGACTGATGTCTCTCCTCCGGTGCCCTTACCAAGCGTTATTGACAGAGGCTTGACTGAGAATTTCTTGTAGACATCGGATTCCATGATGCTGCGCAGGTTCACTGAGGCAAACGTTAAATTCGGCACTTCGATGCCAACGGCGGATTTACCCGGTATCGGTGCTTCGATTCTGATACTGGGAGCGGCGAGCGCGAGGGCGAGATCGTTTGAAAGCGAATTGATCCGCTCCACTTTCACACGCGTTTTTCCTATCTCTTTTTTAGAGATTTTGACGTTGCCGTCTTTGTCCTTCTCTTTGATCTCCTTGAATTTGCGATCCCAGCCCGGCTCCACTTCGAATTGCGTTACCGTGGGACCGATATTGGCTCTGGTAACCTCCACATCGACGCCGTAGCTTGCGAGCGCATTCTGAAGAAGTTTTTGCTGTGTCTCGACGTCCGCCTTGCTGACCTCCAGGTCAACGCTCTTATCGAGCGTGCTCATCGGCGGCAATTGCCAGCCTCCGGCAGTCAATATCGGTTTCATATTTGCCGGCGTTTCTATGCTCTGTGGTTGGACAGGATCGGGAGCGGGAACCGGTTTTGTCACTGGAGACGGTTCTGGCTTTGGCCGAGGCTGATTATTTGAGGAGAAGAAGCTTTTTACCGATGCGAAAACAAAGCCCATCCCTTTCCAGATATAGCCAATGATTTTGGGGATGATAAAGATGATGCCGATAAAGGCCAGACCGAAAACACGTAATCCTCCAACGGTTCCGGCATCACCGCTGATATTGGCACCGATAGTACCACCCAGCGTTGCCTGTTTTAATGTCCCTTCGCCGGCGGCGAAGAACGAGGCCAGCCCCCATACGGCAGCGGCGAGGAACAGTATCCCTATCCAGATATTCCAGTAACGGATGAGCAGCGAAGGTTTACATAAAATAATACCGATCAATTCAGCAATTAAAGCAAGGAGAATAAAGAAGCCGATGCCGAAAGTTTTCAGAATACTTTCCCAGAAAGATTCGATCCAGTCGATGATCTCCGGCAGGAACCACCAGAATACCCCGAGAATAGCGAGGACAAGTATCGTGATCAGGATGCTGGTGGTCAGCGTTGAGTTCGATTTCGTTTTTCGATGCGAAGATTTTTTCCCCGTCATCTTCTTTACACTTCTAACGTTGTTGTCAGGATCATCGGCCTGCGTTTTGTCTGCTCGTAGAAGAATCTGGCTAGCGTATCCTTGATTTTGATGTTGATCAGGCTCCGGTCTACCGGGTGATTATCCCGGTGAGTCAGGGCGGTTGCTACCAGCGCCCGTCCCTGCTCGATGATCATTTTTCCTTCTTCGGTATCGACAAATCCACGGGACAGTATATCCGGCTTTCCGATGACTTTGCCCGAGCTTCTATCGATGGCTACTGTCACGACGACGATGCCGTCCCTGGATAACAATTTTCTGTCACGCAGGATAACGTTCGCATAATTGCCCATCACCAGACCATCGACGTAGATGTTATCGGATGGTATTCTACCGGTAACGCGTCCCTGTTCGGAATCAATATCCAGAATGTCCCCGTTCTCCATGATAAATATATTGTTTTCCTGCACTCCCACACTTTTTGCCAGTTTGCTGTGAATACATAGATGTCTGTATTCGCCGTGGACCGGTACGAAGTACTTTGGTTTGACTAAAGTCAGCAGGAGCTTCAGTTCTTCCTGGCTGGCGTGTCCATGTACATGTACCTGTGCCAGCTTTGAATAAATGACATCCGCTCCCTGACGGAAGAGGTTGTCCATGGTTCTGTTAACGAGTGATTCGTTGCCCGGAATGGGAGAGGCTGACATGATGACGGTATCGCCGGGAACGATACGTATCTGCCCGTTGTCCTGGTTGGCAACGCGTACCAGTGCCGATGTTGGCTCTCCCTGGCTGCCGGTCATGAGGATAACGACCTGGTTGTTCGGGAATCGATGAAGGTCTTCGGGTTGGAGGATGACACCGTTCGGCACACTGAGATAACCGTTTTCGAGTGCCATCCGCACGATATCTTTCATGCTGCGGCCTACGATGAAAACGTGTCTTTTATAGGCTACGGCTGCATCCAGTATTTGCTGAATGCGTGAAACAAGCGAGGAGAATGTGGCGATTAATACTCTGCCTTTAGCTGCGCCAATGATGCGGTTAAGCGTTTCTCCGACGACAGATTCTGAGGGAGTATATCCCGGCAGTTCGGCATATGTAGAATCGGCAAGCAGAAGCAATGTACCTTTTGCACAGACCTGTGCCAGTCTGGAGAGGTCTGTCCCTTTGCCATCAACCGGTGTGTAATCGATTTTGAAATCGCCGCTATGAACAACAAGTCCCAATGGCGTATTGATCATGAGTCCGACGGCATCAGGAATACTGTGACAGACCGAGAATGGCTCGATATTGAACACACCGAGATTGAATGAGGTTCCTGGATTGATCATTTTCAGCCGCGCCTTTGACAGGTTACGGCGTTCTTTGAGTTTAACAGCAATTAAATCTCTGGTAAGCTTTGATGCATAAATGGGCACATCAAGCTGGGGCAGAATGTAGGGCAGTGCACCGATATGATCTTCATGCCCGTGCGTAATAACTATTCCCCTGACCTTGTCTTTCTTCTTGACCAGGTAGCTTATATCGGGAATGACGATATCAACTCCAGGCATATCTTCATGCGGAAACATGAGTCCGGCGTCTATGACGATGATATCATTGCCGTACTCGATGGCGAGCATGTTTTTACCGATCTCGCCGAGCCCCCCGATGGGGATTATTCTGAGTTTATTCTTGTTCATGATGAAGATGCTGTGGTTAGAACAAATTGAGCTGCTTTGGCTCCAACGCTTGTTCTTCTATTATGATAGCAGGTTTTTCATCCCTGGGAGGAATCGTCTTATTTTCAGGGAGTTTTTGTTCTTCCGCTTTTGTTACAGTTTCCTCTTCTTTTTGTGGTGCAACCGGTTTCTCGGATATTTCTTGTTCTTTTGCCGGCGCAGCAGGCTTTTCTATCTGCGCAGGAGCCGGCTTGCTGTCGATGAGCTTTTTATCTTCCATCTTCGCTAAAAGCTTCTCTTCCTGAGCAGGAACAGCTTTGCTTGCATCCCGCAATTTCGCCAGAAGCGGTGGAATTTTTAGCATATCGGCTTCAATCGTGCTTTTCAAATTCGCCTGATGCAAAGCAGCTGCCGGATGATACATGGCAAAATACGTGATATTGTCCTTTTGTTTCGCAGTTCCGTGAATCTTGCCTATGGTTTCATTGGGAAAATATCGTGCCATAGAATAGCGTCCCAGCGTAACAATCATTTTTGGCTTAATAAGCTCAATTTGTTTATCGAGATATTTGCTGCATACCTGAATTTCGCCGGGTAGCGGATCGCGGTTGCCCGGTGGTCTGCATTTAATTACATTGGCGATGTAGACCTGGTTTCGATTCAAGCCGATGGAAGCCAGTAGACTGGTGAGGAACTGACCTGCAGCACCGACGAATGGTAGCCCCTGCTGATCTTCATTCCAGCCGGGAGCTTCGCCAATGAACATGATCTCTGCGTTTTCCAGACCTTCACCGGGGACTGCTCTCGTGCGATATTTGCCGAGAGCGCAGTCCTGACATCGCTCAATCTGTTTATGGAGTTCTTCAAATACGGACATTCAGAGGTATCATAGCATAGCGCTTTAACTCGGTCAATCAGAATCGAACGAAGACAAATACCAGAAGTATGCTGAGAAAAAAGAGGATACTGGCGGTAATTGCTATCAGCTTATTGTCTCGCGTGATAATCGCGCTAATCGTTGTGATTAATACGGGCAGAAACGATGATATGAATAATATCAGAATGGCAAGGGATGCGATGGCAAACGGATCGAAACCGGCGAGAGCCTGGGGCAATTGCGACGGGGTGATACTTCTACCGTCGTTGTAGCCTTTACCGGTGGCTATAAATATGATGAACGCTGCGAGAGTCAATGTAAGTGCGATGTACATACCGATGCGCAGGATGACTTCTGTCCATCTCTTCGTGATTTCGATTGCTCTTGTCGTTTGATCTTTATTGTTCATATTGTTGCGTGCTCGGTTATGTTATAACCTGTGCTGCTTTCAAAAACATGAGTATTGCAATGATGACCATGATGCCGGCGAAGATTGACCTCAGGAGATCTCCCCTTGTTTTTTGCATCAGCCGTGCGCCAATTCGCGCACCGATATAGGCTCCGATGATAAGCGATGCGGCGACGAATGGGTCTATCAGCCCGTTTTGAAAAAACACCAGCGCGCCGACTGATGCTGTCATCATAATGATAAAGCTGCTGGTCGCAATGGCTGCTTTTATGGGCACTCCCATTAGGATATTCATGACCGGTATATTAATGATACCACCGCCGACACCCAGCAGGCTGGCAAGGATGCCGGCAAAGGTACTGATGGCCATTGCCGGCCCGGTTTTATTAAACCGGTATCTGATGGTTGTTTGCTCTTCTTTATCGAA
>DIKB01000080.1:38135-43083 GCA_002421445.1 Dehalococcoidia bacterium UBA5629
AGCAGGTTTTATTTGAGATACGGTTTGTTTGAGCTTGATCTGCTGCTTGATCATCGCAAAAGAACAGTACAGAAGAAGGAGTCCAAATAGTCCGCTCAAAACGGAGGATGATATTTTAGTAACTGCCAGCGCACCGATAATGGCGCCGGGAATGCTGGCTGATTCGAGCAGCAGCCCCAGCTTAATGTTGGTGACGTTATCCCGTATGTATGTGGTCGCGGCAGTCATAGAACCAGCAACGATGGTAACCAGGCTGCAGCCGATGGCAATTTGAATTGGCAGATGTAAAAGCAGGGATAAAAACGGCACGATAAATATGCCGCCGCCTATACCGAGCATGGCTCCCAGCATGCCGGCAAAAAGCCCTAATAAGCCCAGCGTCCATGGATTTACGTCGATCATTTTATTGCAGCATGGTAGCATTGATGTGGAAACGGGTCAACACATGTCTGTCAACACATGTCTGGCTTGACTTACTTTGCTTCGGAATGTTACTATAAACACTCGTTCGGGCCGCTAGCTCAACTGGTAGAGCAGCTGACTCTTAATCAGCAGGTTCAGAGTTCGAGCCTCTGGCGGCTCATAGATATATTATCAGTGCATTTTGGGCCATTAGCTCAGCTGGTTAGAGCACGGTCCTGATAAGACCGGGGTCTGTGGTTCGAGTCCACAATGGCCCACCATAGTGTATAATGTAGGAAAGTCCCATGTTCTCCTCGTAAGCTGCACACGTTTCTCCTTTACCTGCCACTCCAGTTCCCATTTTTTGGACTGTCAACGTGCCAAGTAAATTGTTATGCCTCATGTGTTTGCTCAATTGTGCTGCACTTTCTGGCTTTTCGTGCAGTAACAAATAATGACTGGCAAATCTCACCAGAAAACGATTTTGATATCGGTATTAAGGTAATCATTTTCTTACTCGGTTGGGCTCGCATTTGAAGGATCGTTTTTCAAATGCCAAACATCGTAGCTTTTATATTAAGCCCGCTATCTGCTTTGCCTATTTTTTTGCCTTGGGGCTTCTGCTTTAAATTTGTTTTCGGACATATTGACGGGATAAAGCAAATGTAGCAAAATAAGGCAAACAGGGGGACTAAAAATTGAGCAAATGGCAGTAATGGGTAATACTCAGAATCTTGACTTAGTGCAGGCGGTTGCCAAGTTCTCCAAGTATTGTGATGAAATTGAGTCACTTTATGAGAAATCTCCACTTTTCATCGAGAAGAAAGGGTCAAGTACATGTATCCTCAATGGAGGGGCGACATCTGCGTTGCAGCGTCTAATATCAGTTGAGGTAAGGAAACAGGCGGGAATATTCTTCACAAGCACTGACCTAGCTGATAGAGTCGCGAAGCAGTTGTCTCCATTGCTACGAATGGGGGTTGACCTATTTGACCCAGCATGTGGTGCAGGCAATCTACTCATAGCATGCACTCGATATTTACCAAGTGGGGAGTCATTCGATGACACGGTCAGAATCTGGTCTGAACTTATAAGGGGGTATGACTTGTTTCCAGAATTTATTCGGGCGGCACGTCTGAGGCTTGCTATAGCCGCAGCTAATCGGCACCCTAAAGAACAAATAAATCTTGAGAACATGAAAACAGAGAGACTATTCGAAAAGTTGAAGACGGGTGATGTATTCCATGCCGGAGAGACCAACCCAAGCACGTGCGTGGTCGTTAATCCTCCTTTTGGCTATATGCCAGCTCCAAAGGACTGCTCATGGGGAAACGGCAGGATTCAGATTGCAGGCTGGTTCGTTGAAAGACTGCTCCGAATGGCGAATGAAGGGCAGCATCTGGTGGCCATTCTGCCTGACGTCTTGAATAGCGGTACCAGATATAAGCTTTGGCGAGACACAGTCTGCAGCCTGGTATCGGACATCGCAGTTGAGCAAGCAGGCCGATTCGATCCAGATACTGACGTCGATGTGGTCATCGTCCATCTAATTGTAGGTAGAGGCAAGGATGGGTCGGTAGAATGGCCTGACAATCTGCCTCAGACAAAGGGGCTGACAAGAAAGGTATCTGATTGTTTTGAAAGTCATGTTGGAGCGGTCGTTCCTCATAGAGATCCAAATGAAGGAGAATCATATCCATATATTCATGCACGGACTGCCCTAGCGTGGCAGATATTAGAAAATATCTCAGAAAGACGTCGGTCAATTCGCAGGGTGTTCAAACCACCGTTTGTGGTGGTTCATAGGACTTCAAGCCCATCTGACAAATACCGTTGTGTCGGTAGCATAGTCAATGAATCTGAGGAAGTGGCAGTGGAAAATCATTTGATCGTATTGTTACCTAAAGACGGCTCGCTGGAAAGCTGCAAGCAGCTTTTGGAATCTCTTAAACATACAGAAACCAATGATTGGTTAAATCATCGCATTCGATGTCGACACCTTACAATTCCCGCTTTGTGCGATCTGCCCTACTATGAATAGACAGCCAAGAGGAGGCAAGAATGGTAGTTGAAAGACGTGTTTCTACTCAAGACATTAGCTGGTTTCTCGACTTGGATGAGAATGAGCAGCTTGACTTGAATCCACCTTATCAAAGAAGAAGCGTCTGGAGCCCGAAAGACAGAAGGTTCTTTTTGGATACGATCTTTCGTGGCTATCCCAGCCCGTCAATATTTCTCCACAAGCAGGTTGTCGGAGGGAAGACAACGTACTTTGTGGTGGATGGAAAGCAAAGGCTCGAGACAATCTTGAAGTTTGCTAACAACAAGATATCTATAGATAAAGATTATGGAGATGATAGGCTGGCGGGGAAAAAATGGAAAGCCATAAAAAAAGATGAAATACTTGCACGGAGTTTCTGGGATTACGTTATACCGGTAGAACAGACGAATATTGTTGATAGCAAACTTGTGAATGAAGTCTTCGATAGACTCAACCGTAATTCTAGAAGGCTCGTGGACCAGGAACTCCGACACGCCAAGTTTGAAGGGTGGTTCATAAACTTTGTAGAGACAGAGTCTGAATCTCCTGATTGGGAACAACTTGGGGTAGTGACGGCTGCCAGAGCAAAAAGAATGAAAGACGTGCAGTTTCTGTCTGAACTTTTAATAGTCCTATTGAAAGGTCAAGTGAGTGGCTTTGACCAAGATGAAATTACGGAATACTGTGCGAAATACGAGGACTTGTCGGATTTAGATATACCATTCGATGAATATGAGATTCGTACGCGGTTCGATAAGGCAAAGAAATATTTACTACAAGTAGAGGTCATAAATCACAGTATCACTAAATATGCAAATGACTTCACTAATTTCTACAGTCTTTGGGCGGTCATATGTCTAAATCTTTTAAGACTGCTCCCATCACGGGAATTTGCCGACAAGTACTTGACTTTCATGGAAGAAATTGTGAAATACAGAGATCAAGAATATCTTGAGAAGGTACTGAAGGGTGAAGTGAAGTCCACAAACCCCGAGTCTATTAAGTATTATCGAAATTGTACAGGTGCAAGTACAGAACCACCGCAAAGGCAGGAGAGACACAGAGTCTTGGAAACTGTGGTATCCATTAAATAAATTCATCATGAAGATTGCTCAATACTTGCGAGACCTATACGCTAGCGAGACGGAGACGTACAGTCGACTGAAGGTGAAAGTCGATGATTTCATGCGACAGCATAAGAAAGACAGCTGGCACTATATAAGTCGCATCAAGGACATCGAGAGCTTTGCGCTCAAGGTGGAGACCGGACGGACAAAACCGGACGCACTGGAGGATTTCTTCGCTTGTACATTGGTCGTAGAAAACCTTGGGTCAATGGCGGAAGCTGAAAAATTGGTCATGAGACAGTTTAAATTTCATGAAAGAAGGCCGAAAGTTGATACGTTTACGTTAAAGCCTCCAGATTCGTTTCGTTTCGACGACACTCGACTGTACGTTCGATGGAAAGACAGTCGAGTCTCTAGACCGATAGGCCTAGATGGGCTGTTATTCGAAGTTCAAATCAAGACATTTTTAGCTCACGCCTGGAGCGTAGCCACTCACGACTTGACATATAAGACTGACGAGAAAAGCTGGCCTAAAGAACGCATTGCATTTCAGGTCAAGGCAATGCTCGAACATGCAGAAATATCTATTGCTGAAGCACAGAAACTAGCAGCTAGTGCTTCACTCAATAAGACTGATGATGTATCCAGACGGATCTCCCGTATCATCGTAATGGTGAACGCACTCTGGCCCAAAGATGGTCTTCCTAGAGACAGGAAGAGACTAGCTGAGAACATTAATAATCTTACCGAAAGCCTAGGCATTAGTTTAGATCATCTACAGAAAATAATCGTCAAGGAGACAGAGTTGGGGAAAGGAACCAAGACTCTGAATCTATCTCCATATTGCACTATCGTACAATCATTGGTAAATCAGGAACCGGCCAAGATGCTCAAGTACATCACAGGCCCCAAAAAGGAATTCAAGATATATATGTCATGCGAGATGGAAATCCCAGATACTTGGAATTTGAAGCGGGTCACAAACGCAATCCTAGATGTAAGGTAGTGTAACCAACCGGTGGGACAACAAGTTGCGCAATTGCCAGCAAACTTAAGAACAGGTTGAAGTCGCCCGACGGTAAATCCGGTATTCGCTGTACTGACAACAGTGAGGATATTATTACTAAAAAGTTTCGTACAGGCTGAAACTGAAGCCCAACATTGTGACGGATTGTTTAATAAAACAATCCGTCCAAAAAGTTCAGATTGAGTAGCTTTGGCTAGAATTGTGGGCTTGTTGGGCTTATAATCATAGAGAAAAAGTAAAAAGCCCGGGAGATTTATATGAAATACAGAGTCAATATAAAGGAAACCACTGAAGGATATGCTATTTGGGTACCTGGTCTTCCAGGTTGTTGGTCGCAAGGTAAAAGCGAAAAGGAAGCCCTGGAAAATATTAAGGATGCCATACAGGGATATTTGGAAACCGTTGAAGAGT
>DIKB01000080.1:43119-43297 GCA_002421445.1 Dehalococcoidia bacterium UBA5629
AGTCTACCAGGGATAAATCATCAACATGCTGTCAAGGCTTTCGAGAAATTTGATTTCTGGATCACGAGACAAGGCAAACATATCACAATGACTAATGGGAAAAGGATTATCACTATACCAAGAGCAAATCCAATTAACGCTTATACGATGGCCGGAATCGTAAATGATGCAGGTCTAA
>DIKB01000080.1:43464-43598 GCA_002421445.1 Dehalococcoidia bacterium UBA5629
GTCGCCAATTAATATGACAGCAGAATAGTCAAACAGGTTACAATCAAAGCCAATTAAATCCTTGGGACAGATTCCCCCCTTGGTCTGCTTGGACAGGCCGGCTTTCTTATACCAGGCAAGGGCAAGGTCTCCGG
>DIKB01000107.1 GCA_002421445.1 Dehalococcoidia bacterium UBA5629
GATGGGGAACGATCTGGGGCAATGCGACATGGTTGTAGGTCGTCTTGACCAGGTAAATAATGAGATCATAGGTTCCCGCCATCTGCGCCGGCGTGATCGCCTTAACCGGAACGGTCATCTCCAGAAATCCCACGACCTGAGCCCCTTTTGCATTCAGGGCTTTGACATGTTCCTCATTGGCGTCAACCAACGTGACATCGCGACCGCCTTTGGCCAGCAGCGCCCCGAGGATCGTACCCAGTGATCCCGCTCCAACGATAGCTGTCTTCATTTTTTTGCACCTCCGTATATGAACATTTTTTTAAATCCTCCGGAAAAAGACGCCTTTTTCTACATCAGGTCCGGTGATTTTGCAACAGGTGAAGAATGATCATAGGCAACACGCTCAGGGATCAACCGGGCGGAGGTAAAACGTTGACGTGGCCCGCTCCGCCCTGCGATACATGTACTGTAAGGAGGAAAAACCAATGTTGGCAATCAGGCTTCCCGAAGGAATTGAGGAACGATTGAACGCACTGGCGAAGGAAACCGGGCGAACAAAGACCTTTTATGTCCGTGAGGCCATTCTTAAATATCTTGATAACATCGAAGACATGTATCTCGCTGAAAAGCGACTCGCAGATATTCGAGCCGGGCGTAGCAAACCCATACCGCTGAAAGACGTGATGAAGCGCTATGGGTTGGAAGATTGAGATCGACCCCGCTGCAGAGCGGGAATTAGACAAGCTCGATCCATAAATCGCCAGGCGCATCCTAAAGTTTTTGCACGAGAGGATTGCTCCCCTGGAAGATCCCCGTAGCATTGGCGAACCGTTGAAGGGGTCACAATTCGGAGAGTTCTGGAGATATCGAATTGGCGACTATCGGATCATCGTTCGTATCGAAGACTATATTCTGCTGATTCTCGTTTTGCGAATAGGGCATCGGAAAAATGTCTACAAAGGCTAATCATCGCAGAATGAACTTTTACCCCTCTGCTTGCCCAATATCTTTCGTGAGTACTTGCTTCCTGAACTCAATATATCGTCGCCCTTGAAAAAAATGTTTGATTTCAAATGGTAAAACGTCTGGCTGCGATCATTACACCCTTGACTTTATGATATTTTTATAATAGTTTTCGAATAATTAAGTTAGCAACGAACTTGAGTGGTTATAATATTTCCATAATTTTCCATTAATAGTACCTATCATAGAGGTGGGATAATGTTTAATGGAATCCATGTTACGCCCGGTGTAGACAGGCACGTTTCAAGCAGCGACAAGAGCTACCCCCCCCCCATCACCTTAACCTGCTGTATATACAAAGGAATATTGGTATGCCGTATCGGCAGTCCTGAAGGATCGATAGTATTCCATAACAGATTCTTAGGGGGAATTAGTCCATGAAAAGTCATGTAAAAATTTCTTTTACCAGCTTGCGCGCAAGATTAATGCTCCTCGTCTTTTTGGTTATTGTTCCGGTATTTGGGCTTTTAGTCTATCAAGGGACCGAAAGCAGGAATAAGGAACGTCTTGAAGCCTTGGATAAAGCGAGAAGACTGGCACACAATGCTTCCATGATATATGAGCAAAAAATTGTAGAAACGCGCCAACTTTTATTCGCCCTTTCGCAAATGCCTCAATTCCGTCAGCAAGATTCGCTATCATGTTCAAAGATCTTTTCCGATCTTTTAAAGCAAACTGAAATCTACAACGGTTTTGCTGCCACCAAACCGAATGGAGAAGTATTTGCCTCGGCTCCAGATAGGGGAAAACCGGTCAGTCTATCTGACCGTCTGTGGTTCAAACGTCTTGTGCAAACCCGCAGTTTTACGATAGGCGAATATACAATAGGCCGTCTCAGCGCTAGACCTACTATTGTTTTGGCCTATCCTGTCCTTGACACTGCAGGACAACTATCGGCTGTATTTACCGCCGGACTTGACTTGCAGCGCTTGCAACAAACTCTTCTTATGATTAATTTGCCCGACAGAGCAAACCTCACAGTTACTGACAGTAACGGCACGATCTTGCTCCGCTTTCCCGATCCGGAGAAATTTGTCGGTAAAAAAAGGCCTGAAGAATCCTTAATCAAAACCATGTTAACCAAACAAGAAGGAGTGATTGAAACAGTTGGTCTGGATGGTGTTCCCCGCCTTTTTGGTTACACAACGATAGGTAGTGGTATTGAGTCTATTCACATAAGTGTCGGCATCCCTGAACAAGTTGCATATGCCAATGTTAAACGGCTTATGATTCGTGACTTTACCTTGCTGGCGCTGGTGACGGTGCTGGCGATTTTGGGAGCCTGGTTCTTGGCGAAATCATTGATTATATCTCCAGTAAACCGTCTGATAGAGGTGACGAAGCGATTGGCTGATGGAGACCTGACAGTCCGCACAGGTCAATCCACCGACAATAATGAGATTGGGTTATTGGCCTTGCATTTTGACCAAATGGCCGACTCGCTTCAGCGTCGCGAGATGCAGCGCAAGCTGGCAATAGAGACTCTTCGGGCGAACGAAGAAAAATATCGCATCCATTTTGAAAACGTGTCTGATGTTATTTTCTCATACGATCGGGAGTTCAGGATTCTCAGCATATCACCCTCCCTGGAACGGGTTTTGGGATACAAGCCGGAAGAGTTCATCGGCAAGCTTTTCCCGGAATTGAATATTCTATCACCTGAATACCTTGAGAAGGCATTCTCCGATGCAATGCGAGTATTTGCCGGTGAGCGATTGGATCCTATAACTTCTGAGTTCATTGCAAGGGATGGAACGATAAAGTATGGGGAAATCAGCAGCACTCCATTGCTCCGCGAAGGTCAGGTTGTGGCCGTGGTTTCCGTAGCAAGAGACATCACCGACCGCAAAAAAGCTGAAGATAAACTGAGGATCACACAATATTCCGTGGATCATGCGGGTGAATATATTGCCTGGATAGGACTGGATGGACGGTTTCTGTATGTAAACGATGCCTATTGCCGTCTCCTCAATTATTCAAAGGATGAAATGCTCTCCATGAATATATTCGATGTTGCCCCAGAATATTCACAGAAAAATTGGCCTGATTACTGGAATAACTTCAAACAAAAAATATCATCTGATTTCGAATCTTCGCGGCGTACGAGGGATGGGATACACATACCGGTTGAGGTGAGTGCCAATTACCTGGCATATGATGACAAAGAATTTATTATCAGCTTTGCCCGGGATATCACTGAACGGAAACTGTCTGAAGAACGACTTAAACGGCAATTAGATCGTTTAGCCGCCCTGCGAGCAATAGACATGGCAATCACCTCCAGCCTCGACATACGCGTTACCTTCAGCGTCTTCCTGGAACAGGTCGTTGCTTGTTTAGGTGTAGATGCGGCAGACATCCTGCTTCTTAAACCACAAATGTATAATAGACTGGCATTTGTTGCCGGGCGCGGCTTTAGAACAAGTGCCCTTCGACACACGAATTTAACATTAGGCGCCGGATATGCGGGCAAGGTTGCTCAGGAAAGAAAGACTATCTTCATTCCCGATATCGCAAAAGAAGGGCAGGATTTATTAAAGAATTCCCCTCAACTCGGTAACGAAGACTTTGTCACCTACTGTGGCACACCTCTTATTGCGAAGGGACATGTCAGAGGCGTCCTGGAAATATTCAACCGTACGCCTATTGAACCTGATCAGGAATGGCTGGATTTTATGGAAGCTCTGGCCACGCAAGCGGCCATTGCTATAGATAACGTCAAGCTCTTCGATGACCTCCAGAAATCCAGCATTGACCTGCTTCAGGCCTATGACAGCACGCTGGAAGGATGGTCCAAAGCTCTGGATCTGCGGGATAAGGAGACCGAGGGTCATAGTCAGCGTGTCACGGAGATGACTATGCGATTGGCCGGCCGAATGGGAATGAGAGACACCGAACTGGTGCATGTTCGGAGAGGTGCGCTGCTCCACGACATCGGCAAGATGGGTATTCCGGACCAAATCCTTCTCAAACCGGGTGCCCTGAATGACGAAGAATGGGAAATCATGCGAAAACATCCGGTCTATGCTTATGAACTCCTCTACCCCATTTCTTATCTGAGGCCGGCACTGGAAATTCCGTACAGTCACCATGAGAAATGGGACGGTACAGGCTACCCGAGCGGACTAAAGGCAGAATACATTCCACTTGCAGCAAGGATCTTTTCAATTGTCGATGCCTGGGATGCGCTGTGCTCAGAGCGCCCTTACCGCCCTGCGTGGCCGGAAGAAAAAGTCTGTGAATACATCAGAGAGCAGGCCGGTAAGCATTTTGATCCGAAGGTGGTGGAGGTGTTCCTGGAACTTCTGAGTGAATTAAAACCGGTGTGATTTATCACACAGTGAGTACATCACATATTGAGTTGTTGTTCTGCCGCTCTCATGTGTGCTTCGAATAAGCGTCAATCTTTAGCGGAGTTGCAGATTGACGCTTATTCGAAAGGTCGCATTTTTTATGGGAAGATCGGGGCTGAGGCTGCCTTCCTGAACTTGTTGATTCATCACATTTCCCTTTCATAGTAGCTTTCGAATGGAAACCGTTATAGTTTAGGCATATTTATAATGTCAGAGTTATAAATCTATAAAGTCTTTAACCCTTCGTGAGGGCACCCCTATGACAGTAACAATCATTTTGGCGCTTTCCATTCTCCTGCAGTTCGGTGCAGCAATCATGGCCTTCAGGCTTATTCCTATTACCGGTAGGCGCATAGCCTGGAGCCTCATCGCAGTGGCCCTGCTGTTTATGGGTCTACGGCGGTGCATCCCGCTCTTCCGTATGATTTCAGGAGACAGGACGTTCCGGCCCGACTTTAACGCCGAACTTATAGCCCTCGTGATATCTCTCATACTGGTAGTCGGTATCTCAATGATCGCTCCAATCTTCACCGACCGCAAACAGGCGGAGGAGGCGCTTAAGGAGAGTGAGGAAAGATATCGTTCTTTTACAGATTCTACTTCAGATATAGTTTTTCTCAAGGATGACGAATTTAAATACATAATGGTCAATCAAGCCTACCTTGATTTTTACAATTGTACTGAAGCCGAAATAATTGGCAAAACGTATCTTGATGGCATACCGGAAAAAAGGGCGAGGAACTGTCGTGCGTCCGACATACAGGTGAGAGAAAGTAATAAGCTTGCAGTAACTATTGAACAGGATGAAGATCGAATTGTTGAAACCCGTAAATATCCTGTGCGTCTTAAAGATGGGAAAATTGGCGTTGGCGGCATCGTACGCGACATCACCGACCACAAGCGGGCCGAGTATGCGCTGCAGGAGAGCCAACGACAACTGAAAGCCATCCTTGATAATATTCCCGATATTGCTTGGTTAAAGGACAAAGAGAGCAGATTTATTGCTGTAAACGAACCTTTTGGAAAATCATGCGGCTTTGAACCCGAGGATTTAGTCGGCAAAACAGATTTGGATATATGGCCGAGGGATTTAGCTGAAAGGTATAGAGCAGATGATAAAGAAGTCATGGAATCTGGCAAGCGCAAGCAGGTTGAGGAGCCATTGACAGACAGCGAAGGCAAAGCTTTGTGGATAGAAGCAACAAAGACACCGATATATAATGAGCAAGGAAATTTCGTAGGGACCGCAGGAATCGCACGTGATATTACTGAGCGCAAGAAGACTGAAGAAACCCTGAAAGAAACCCTTGAAAATCTCAGGAGGGCGCTTGGCACGACTATCCAGGTCATGGTATCCGCTGTGGAGGTGAGAGATCCCTATACATCCGGCCACCAGGTCCGGTCCGCGAACCTGGCCCGCGCCATGGCCACGGAGATGGGATTGCCTCAGGAGAAAATCGAAGGCCTCCGCA
>DIKB01000030.1 GCA_002421445.1 Dehalococcoidia bacterium UBA5629
GTTCGAATCCCCTCAGCTCCACCAAGGTTAGCAACAGGTAGAACTGCCACATCATCCCAACCGCTCGGACCCTTGATAAAATCAAATATATATTGATATTATTCATACCATAGGTTATACTATTGGTAGTAAGAATGGTATAAAGATGACAAATATTAAAACAGCTATATCAATTGAAAAACCACTGTTTGAAGAAGTAGAAGCTTTGGCCGAAGAAATGGAGGTTTCACGAAGTTACCTCTTTACATTGGCCGCACGGGACTTCATTCAACATCACAAGAGTCAGAAGTTATTGGATGCTATCAACGCTACATATGATGACTTACCCGATAGTGAAGAGGAAAGATTAAGAGCACAAATGAAATCCAAACATCGTCAATTAGTGAAAGACCGATGGTAATCAAACAAGGAGATGTATTCTGGGTTGATCTCGGTAAACCATCAGGGTCTGAACCAGCTTATCGACATCCTCATTTGGTCATTCAGAACAATGTGTTCAATAGAAGCCGCATCAACACTGTTGTCATGTGCTCATTAACCTCTAATCTCCAACGAGCAGAATCCCCTGGTAATGTATTGCTCGAAAAAGGAGAGGCAAATCTTTCCAAGCAAAGCGTCATCAACATTACTCAGATTTTCACGGTGGACAAAGGAGACTTGACTGAAAAGATCGGTTCGCTTTCCCGTGACCGTATGGCTCAAGTATTGGAAGGTATCGAGTTACTCATCAAACCAATGGATATCAAAGAGTAGAACCTTGAGTCCCCATGGCTGGGGACTAAGCGCATATAGCTTTCGTTTATCTGTTTATTTAGTGTAAGATGGTAAGCTAAGTCAATGGGTTTAACAGAAGCACTAGTCAATTTTATCGTCAATTTCATCGGTAGCACCGGCTATAGCAGCATTGTCGTTTTAATGGCATTCGAAAGCATGATTATGCCTGTGCCCAGTGAAGCTGTGATGCCGTTTGCCGGATTCTTAATCTTTGAAGGAAAATTCAGCTTCCCCTTGGTGATATTGTTCAGTACGTTGGGAAGTATCATCGGTTCCCTCATTTCGTATTACATTGGAGCATGGGGTGGTCGTCCCTTTATCGAAAAGTTCGGGAAGTATCTTCTTCTCGACAGACACCATCTGGCCTTAACTGAAAACTACTTTAAAAAGAGAGGAGATATAACTATCCTGATTTGCCGATTCATCCCCGTCGTCAGACACCTTATTTCGATACCCGCAGGAATCGGTAAGATGAACATAATAAAATTCCTGTTATATACGATAATCGGTGCCGGAACCTGGAACACTTTCCTTGCATACGTTGGCTACGTACTGAAATCCAATTGGATAGAGATAATGAACTACAGCCATATCGTAGATATAGTTGTAGTAGCGGCACTATTAGGGGCTGTCATTTATTGTTTTTCGAAGTTATACAGGCGGGCAACAGGGTAATCGACTCATCCATCAATGTTGACATGGGAACTGGTAAGCATTATAATTGCAACCAGGTGCAATAACAATGAGTTGTTCTGTTGTCTTAAAAGAGAAAGGGCTGAGGCTGACTCCCCAGCGGCGACTGATCCTGGACATCATCCATGAGGCAGATGCTCACCTGACCGCCGAAGAGATTATCAATTCCGTTCAGAGCAAGATGCCCGGCGTCAATAAATCAACCATCTATCGAACATTGGAACTGCTCGAAGAGTTGAACTGCGTATTCAAGAGCGAAGTAGACGATAAATTTATCTACCACCATGCCGAAGAAGGTCATCATCATCACATCATCTGCCGCAAATGCGGTAAAAGTATAGATTGTGCTGAACATATTTTTCATTCTGTTGAAACGTCACTGAATAAAGAATACGGTTTTCACGCCGATTTTAAACATGTTGTTACCACAGGATTGTGCTCTGACTGTTTAAATAAAGTATAGACATATATATTTTTTAATCATACATGCAACCAGTTGCATATAGCTGTAATGTTGTAGCGGCAATCAGGAACTAAGCTGCTATAGAAAATAATTTGGAGGTTATATTCGTGACAAAACGTACTACACTTCTTTCAGTATCACTGGCAGTCATTTTCATTATCGGCTTGATCTTCACCGGATGCTCGACGGGGGATTCTTCAAAAATAAAGGTCGTTACCAGCACATCGTTGCTGGCATATATAACACAACAGGTCGGAGGAGACAGGATTGAGGTGATAAACCTCATCCCGCCGGCGCAACATCCCGGAGACTTCAATGTCAAACCGAGCGATATCGAAACGCTGGCCAATGCGCAGCTCTTTCTGCTGCACGGATGGCCGGGAGAAGGTTACGCTGAGAAGTTTATCGCGTCCGCTAACAACCCCAAACTCACCGTCATCAAGGCCACTACAGATGGCAACTGGATGATTCCATCCGTGCAATCGGCAGCCACGGACAAGGTTGCTGCCGCCCTGAGTCAGGTTGATGTCAATAATGCTGCTGCATATCAAAAGGCAGCTAATGAATATAAACAGAGGATTACAGCTAAAGAAGCCGATATCAAAGCAAAACTGGCAAAGGCTGCCATCTCTCAAATAAGCGTTCTCTCCTCCGGCATGCAGGCCGATTTTCTGAAATGGGTCGGCCTTACCGTTGTCGCTACATATGGTGCTCCTGTAACGCTGACACCTCAAGTGGTCAAGGAATTGATCGATAAAGGCAAAGCAGCAAAGGTAAGCCTTCTTATCGATAACCTGCAGAACGGAAAGGACGCAGGAAAAGCCATGGCTGAAGAGATTGGAGCAAAACAGCTCAATCTCTCGAATTTCCCTGGCGGTTTCGATAACACCGAGACCTGGGAGAAAGCAATCGATCGTAATATCGAACTGTTGCTGCAGGCAATAGCAAAATAGTTTTTACACCGGAGTAGTAACAAATGGATAGTGCCGTTATTAAAATCGATGATGCCGTCGTTTCATATCGAGAAGACGTTGCCCTTCGCGGCGTATCTCTGAAAGTAAACAATGGAGAATTTATCGGTATAATCGGCCCCAACGGAGCCGGGAAGACAACGCTGCTCACGCTGGTTAACGGATTGGGCAAATTGGTACGTGGTAACGTATGCGTGCTGGGACATCGCCTCACACCGGGCAACGGGCACTCATTGAGAAAAAGAATCGGCTATGCAGCGCAGGTTCAGGATGTAGATCCGAGAATGCCGCTGAGTGTCGATGAAGTTGCACTATTGGGACGCTATGGCAGGTTGGGACTGCTCAGAGGCCCAACCGCACATGACAGAAAAATTGCCGGTGAAATGCTGGAGCTCGTTGGCATGACTCACCTTGCTAAACGGCCTATCGGCCATCTGTCCGGAGGCGAACAACAACGGGTAGCTATCGCCCGTTGCCTGACACAGGAACCAGACCTGTTTTTGCTTGACGAGCCGACTGCTTCACTGGACTGGCGCGCAAAAACAGAGATACTTAGGCTGGTAAAGATGATCCATACCGTAAGACGGCTGACTACCCTTTTTGTAACACATGACCTCAGTGCACTACCTCTCGCCTGCGATCGCGTAGTTATGATGAAAGATGGCCTTATCTGGAACGAGGGATCTCCCGATCAAGTCCTCACTGACGATAACCTCAGCCGACTCTACGATATACCTCTTTCCGTGGTAAGAGAAAGACGGACAGCAAGCGTTCTCGCCAGTTAATTAAGGAAACAGCAGCGTTGGATATATCTATCTTAAGTTATCCTTTTATGCAGAATGCCATCCTCACCACTTTTCTGGGAGGAATTGCCTGCGCCATAATAGGTGTCTTTATCGTACTCATGCATATGCCGTTCATCGGCGTGTGCATGTCACATGCTGCTTTCGCCGGAGCATTGCTCGGCATCTGGTTTAACTTTGATCCAATGATAGGCGCTTTCGCCGTCAGCCTGGTCGCCGCTGCCATCATCGGCCCCCTTGCCGACAGGGGTGATATCAACCCCGAAACCTCGGTCGGAGTTATTTTCTCCCTTATGCTGGGAATCGGCTTTCTGCTGATAGGATTAATGCCTCTCACCAAATCAACTGCGCTGGACTTACTCTGGGGCAGCATCCTTACGAATACGCGAAGTGATGTTCTCCTGCTGGCAATCGTCGCCATTGTAGTAATAGGAATGGTTTTTTTCTTCTACAAAGAGATACAAGCTACAATATTCAATCGCACTATAGCGTTATCGGTAGGTATTCCGGCAACAATTATTCTTTACTGTATCTTATTTTTAACCGGAGCGACCATAACAGCCACACTTCGTCCCATTGGAGGGTTGCTCATTTTTAGCTTGATCTTGAATCCGGCCGCTGCAGCCTACCAGCTAACCTACAGCATGAAAAAGATGTTCTTACTGGCAGCATGCTTTGGAGTTCTATCCGGCTGGGCGGGGCTTGCCCTATCGTATGCCCTTAACATACCGAGCGGAGCCACAATTGTTATTACCTCATCACTTGTATTTCTGATAGCTGTAGCTTTCTCTCCAAAAAGGAAGGTGAAACAGTGGCAGCAAAAATCAATTGCAGAGGAGATCAATGACTAAAGCATATTTTAACGCCAAAGCAGCAATCTGGGACAAGGTCATTGCCGAAAAAAACCGGGACAAACTGCAGAAACTGGCCGATAGTCTTGGAATCGCCTCCGGCTCCACCGTGCTCGATGTCGGAACAGGCACCGGTGTGTTTGTGCCTTTTCTGTTGACCAAGATCGGTAGCAGTGGCAGATTAGTTTGTCTTGATTTTGCGGAAGAGATGCTCAAGAAAGCCCGGGCTAAAAATTTCGAGGGTAATATTGAATATATCTGCGCCGATATAACCAGCACCCAACTTGACGACGCGACTTTCGATAGTATCGTTTGCTACTCGAGCTTTCCCCATTTTCAGGATAAGCCAAAGGCGCTTCGAGAGATTAACCGCATGCTCAAAAAAGGCGGGGTACTGTCCATTTGCCATTCCTCAAGCCGCAATTCAATCAACGACATCCACCGGAAATTACCCGAAGTCTGCCATGACCTGATTCCTGATGAAAAGGAAATGCTGCAGTTATTATCTGAAGCAGGTTTTGGAAATATCCGTATTTATGACGATGCTGATAGTTACGTAGCAAGCGCCAGAAAACCCGGGTAACAACCGGATCACGGCAAATCAGCAAAAACATCCTGAGACGCATAAGCAACTCCCACCATGCTGGGACCTGTATGAGCGCGCTCAAACGTCCGCACCTGACCGAGCTGCACATATGTTCCATTCACTTTTTCCACACCGATAAGAGGCTTGAGTTTGAGCACCGAGGCGATCAATCCTTTCATGTGGCTGATGCGCCCGCCCTGGCCGCATTGAACGTACCGCTCAATCCGGAACTCCTATGAACTACCACTGTGAAACTCGTCCAAAATCGAGCAGTCAAAAACTATGCATGGTTTGTCCTCGCCGTAATTCATGGTTAGAATAGAGATAGCAAAACGCACAGAAAGGATATATGTGGGCATTAAACTATATCGAGAACCGCCACTTGAACATCCGGACTTAATCGCCAGCTGGCCGGGAATCGGCAATATCGGGCTGATTGCGGCAGACATTTTGAGAGGTCAGCTTGAGGCCGAAGAGTTGGGAGAGATAGAGCCATGGGATTTTTTCTACCCAAAGAAAGTCAGGATCAGAGACGGAGAACTGAAAGATATGGAATTTCCTGCCAGTACGTTTTATTTCAAAAGAACTGCACTGCGGGATATTATAGTATTCCTCGGAGAAGAACAACCATCCGACGATCGAGGGATGTATGCGGAAGGGAAGAAGGCATATAAAATGGCTAATCTCGTTCTCGATGTCGCAGAGCATTTCGGGTGCCGGCGCATTTATACATCAGGGGCGGCCGTTGCACCGGTCCACCATACGATGACCCCGAGAGTCTGGGCAGTTCCCAATACGGAAAAACTCATCAGCGAAATCAAGACCTACCGGAACACCGTACTGATGTCAGAGATTGAGGGCAGAGACGGTCAGGGCATGATAACGGGATTAAACGGCTTGCTACTCGGTGTTGCCAGGAAACGCGGGATCGATGCTATCTGCCTCATGGGAGAAATACCTATCTATCTGGAAGGATCACCATTCGCCTATCCTAAAGCTTCAAGATCGATAATTAACGTATTGAGTGCCGCTCTTAACATCGATATAGATTGTGATCAGACGAACAGATTCGTTGAACGTAGCGAGAGGGAGATCAATGATCTCTATGAGAAATTGCCGACAGAGATTAAAGACCAGCTCGATAGATTAAAACACATCGGGCACGATGAATCGAAACAGTCTGAACCGATAACAGAGGATGATAAACAAAGAATTCTGGAGGACATTGATAAGCTATTTAAAAAAGGCACAAAGGAAGATTAGCGGTGAACAAAGAACAGCCGTTTAAGATTTACAAAAAACCATCTATTCAAAACGGATCACTGATAGTCGCCTGGAGCGAAGATGCAGGCGCGCTGGGAATCAGCGTCATAGACCATCTAATACACAAGCTGGGAGCAGAGGAGTTCGCCGAACTGGATCCGTCAGGATTTTTCTCACTGCACGGAGTATCGGTAGTTAATGACGTAGCACGATTTCCTCAATGCAAATTGTACTGCTGTGAACAGAAAAACCTGGTATTGCTTTTAAGTAACCCTCCTCAATCAAACTGGTATAAGTTTCTCAATGCAATCCTTACCATCGCTGAAAATGATTGCCAGGTGAGGACTATCTACACCATTGGCGGCATGATCTCCCTTGCCGCTCATACGCAGTCTTCAAAGCTACTGGCTACGGCAAATTCTGCTGAATTAAAAAACACGCTGCAACAGTACGGCTTGACCAGAACCATGGATTATGAAACGCCTCAGGGACAACGGCCGACACTCAGCTCCTATCTCATGTGGCTGGCGCAGAGACGGGGAATCGCCGCAGCGACACTCTGGGTGCCTATATCGTTCTATCTTGTAAATATTGAAGATCCACGTGCATGCCGGAAAGCAATCGAATTTTTCGACAGGATACTCGGTCTTGCTGTGAACACGACTGATATTACTAATAAAATAGCAGTTCAGGATCAGAAAATAGCAGAAATAAAACAGCAGCTTCCGGAGATCGCTGAGTCGATTCAGAAACTTGAGGACAACATGGGGCTGGACGAGGAAGAAAGCGAGCATCTCATTAAGAGGATGTCCGAATTGCTGCGCAAAACAACTTAGAAAATCTCCATCAAAAATCACAACAATGTTGATAAATAATGGTACAATTACCAGCAATAAATCGCAGAATAACTGGTACATAAGGAGATAAACTCCACCCCCCATGAAAACGAAAAAAACAACAGCACAAACAAAATATCGGATCGCTATTATAGGATCCGGAGTCGTAGGTAAAGCAACCGGCATGGGATTAGTGGCAAAAGGTTTTGATGTGACCTTCGTTGACATTAATAAACACGTCGTTGATATCTTGAAGCAAGAGGGATACAAAGCCTTTCATTCCGATGATCTGGATGCTTCGACAATAGACGTATTTTTCGTTTCGGTGCCCACCTATGTCAAAGGATATGACAGCGGAATCGACCATGTGAAGACAACTGCAGCATATCTGGGAAAACTGTTCCGAAAGCAGCAGCACTTTCCTCTGATAGTCATCCGCAGTTCGGTTCTTCCGGGCACAACCGAAGAGGTCCTCATCCCCATCATCGAAAAGAATTCCGGCAAGAAGGCCGGGAAAGATTTCGGTATCTGCGTCAATCCCGAATTTTTACGTGCCGTATCTGCTCTGGAAGATTACAAGAAACCATGGGTCGTCGTTATCGGTGAACAAAGCAAGAAAGCCGGTGATATCGTTGCGGATATATATAGCTGGGTGAAATGTCCGATACACAGAATCCCGATCAAAGAAGCTGAGCTACAGAAATTTATCCATAACAATTACAACGCAAACAAAATATCATTTTTCAATGAGATGCGGTTACTATGTGAACAACTCGGATTGGACAGTGACAGGATATTTCCGCTGGTATCTCAAAGCGCAGAGGGTATATGGAACCCGTTATATGGCACCTTTAATTTAGGAGCGTTCGGTGGCCTCTGTCTGCCCAAGGATTCCAGAGCTCTCTTGCACTTCGCCAGGAAAAAACTGGGGATGAACCTGAGACTGATTAGATCAGTACGGACCGTTAACAATTTAGTAGCCCGAAAAAATGATAAAGCCAGCAAATGACCCAATTGGTTCAATTTAATATGCTTAAAGATCTGCGCCTTCCTACTCACTTCAGAGCGAAGGAATCGGTCAGAAGTAGATCGCGTCTTAATCTGCTTATCATGGCAGCATTCTCCCTGGGGTTCCTGCTTGCCATCATTAGCT
>DIKB01000026.1:0-2581 GCA_002421445.1 Dehalococcoidia bacterium UBA5629
CGTTACACAGCACGTTGATGTGCCAATTATCGGCTGCGGCGGCATCGCTTGTGCGGAAGATGCCATCGAGTTTTTCATGGCCGGTGCTACTGCCGTACAGGTAGGTACAGCTTCTCTTGCGGATCCTCAGTCACCGCTGAAAATAGTGAATGGCATCGCCCGGTATCTCCAGAACAATGCCATTCAGAGTGTGCGTGATATTATCGGCGCAGCCAGAATCTAAGCGGAGTCTCTCCGTTCTCTGCTCGTTAGTGATGAGAATCGCCTGTTTTCTGTGCCAGCTCTATGAGCGTACCCATGACTGATTTAGGATGGATAAAACCGATCCGTCCGGCCAGCCCATATCGTCCTTTTTTATCGATGAGCCTGGCCCCTTTTGCCTCAAGCGTTTGCAGCTCTTTGTCCACATCATCAACTTCAAGACAGATATGATGGATGCCTTCGCCTTTTGCTTCCAGAAATTTTGCGATGCCGCTTTCAGTATCGATGGGCTGAAGCAGTTCCAGTTCACATTCTTTTCCGATTGGGAACAGCGCTGCTTTCACGCCCTGTTCCGGTACGGTTTCAATTTTACTTGGCTTTAAATTGAAAAGCTGTTCGAACACCTTTATCGAGTCATCGAGATTCTTGACGACGATAGCAACATGATCGACTTTTTTGATCATTATTTTCTCCTTAACATTATAAATAACTAAAACTAATCCTTGATGATATGTCTTGTGAATGAATGATAATAAATGGATAATGAAGAATTGATCGTATAATTAAAGCATTTATCATGGATTTCTTGGCATTCTAGCACAGCTTAACATATGTTAGCAAAGCTTATATTTTGTACTATTTTTGTATTATTATCGATTGTATTGACAGCATGCGGATGATTCGTTAGTATTCCGGTATAAGTGTGATCAACATCAATACTTGTCGAGCAAGGAGACGATCATATATGAAAGCATCAGAAGGTAAGATCGGCCGGGTGTTTATTCTCAGACTCGAAGATGGCGATATCATCCCGGACGTTATCGAAAAATTCGCCCGTGAAAAGAATATAGCTGTAGCACAGGTTATCATGGTTGGTGGCGTTGGGGGAGGGCAGGTGGTGGTTGGACCCCGTCGTTCGGATGAGATACCGCCAGATCCGATGCTTGTCCCCGTCGATGGC
Organism: Dehalococcoidia bacterium UBA5629; assembly: GCA_002421445.1. GTDB lineage: Bacteria > Chloroflexota > Dehalococcoidia > GIF9 > UBA5629 > UBA5629. The sequence goes on from DIKB01000026.1 coordinate 1,163, forward strand.
GCACATGAGCTGGCTGGCGTCGGTTTAATTGCTCCTGATGCTGCGGGTAAGCCTGTGCTTCACGTCCATGCGGCTCTGGGCAGGGCAGGGAAGACGACTACCGGCTGCCTGCGCCCCGGTGTTTCCACGTGGACGATCGGCGAGGTGGTTATCATTGAGATTCTGGGAACAGGCGCAGTTCGCCTTCCTGATGAAAAGACAGGGTTTGAGCTTCTGCAGATAACGTAATATATTCTCCGAGTGATAACGAAACGTTCTTCGAGTTACCACGTTAGTGATAATATCGAGGAGATTCCTCTAATCCCCCTGCAAACAAAATGTAGTAAAATAGACTACCATGTCTGTAACTCCGGTAAGACGGCAGTACCTGCAGATAAAGAAGCGTTATCCTGATGTGATCGTCTTCTTTCGCCTCGGCGATTTCTATGAGACCTTCGATGAAGACGCCAAAACAACATCCCGCGAGCTTGAGATCACACTGACATCTCGCGAGATGGGTAAGGGGCTACGGGTGCCGCTGGCTGGTATCCCGTACCATGCTGTCGAAGGCTATCTGGCGAAGCTGATCAATAAAGGTTACAAAGTCGCTATCTGTGAGCAGATGACCCCGCCCGGCAACGGCCTCGTCGAGCGCGACGTTGTCCGTGTGGTAACGCCTGGCACGGTCATTGAGACGGGCTTGCTTACCGATAAAAAGAATAATTACCTTGTTAGCCTGGTGACTGACGAGGAAAAGGCTGGCATTGCCTTTATCGATATCACTACCGGTGAATTCGGTACGACGCAGCTTTCATTGTCACAGGCTGCGGATGAGGTTGAACGTCTCTCGCCCGCTGAGATGCTATTACCGAAGAGCTTTAATTATAGCGAATTATCGCTGACGGCGTCAGTGACTCAACTCGATGATGATGTCTTTGATCTCGATGACGCTTCCGGACTATTGCTGCAGCACTTCAAAGTCTCAACCCTTGATGGTTTTGGCTGCGGTCATTTACCACTGGCAGTCCGGGCTGCGGGGGCGATCCTCCATTACGTTGAAGAGACACAGAAGGCTGTGCTGGGGCAGATCAACGGTCTCGGTACCTACTCTACAGAATCATACATGGCTCTCGATGCGCACACCAGGCGCAATCTTGAATTGTTTGCCAATGCGCGCTGGGGTGATAATCGCAGCACGCTGCTCTCCGTTATCGATGCCACCAGAACTTCAATGGGGTCGCGCCTGCTTAAAAAGTGGCTGGGTCAGCCTCTTCTCGATATCGATGAATTAGTAAAGCGGCAGAATGCTGTCGAATGGTTCTGTTGCAACACATTAAATCGCCATAAGATCGTAACTCTGCTGTCAGCAATCTCCGATCTGGAACGCCTGATCAATCGCGTCAAGAGTTTTGTTGCCGGTCCCAGGGATTTGATCGGTTT
>DIKB01000026.1:2612-2797 GCA_002421445.1 Dehalococcoidia bacterium UBA5629
TCACTGGCGTGGTTGTGTTCACAGATGAGGCCGTGTCCGGATACTGTGACTTTGATTGCAAATGCCATCTCCGATGATGCGCCCGGCACGCTGGAGCACGGCGGTGTAATTAAATCTGGTTTTTCTGAAGAGCTGGATAAACTGAGAAACCTGTCGAAAGATGCCAGGCAATATCTGGCAAATCT
>DIKB01000043.1 GCA_002421445.1 Dehalococcoidia bacterium UBA5629
GAATTTAGTTGAATTCTGGCTGCAACAGTATTCGGGATAATGATTTCTATATTGCCAAGACCGCTATTCACGGCAGCAGTTATGTTGCCTGTCTCAGGCATGGTAATGACGTAATGTCCGGCATCTGCTTTTACGATGATCTGAGAGACTTGTAGTGAAGAGATATCCATTACGATGACGCTGACGCCGGCATTAAGAGACAGGGATAGCGGTATTTGTTTTGTCAGCTTTATGGTACCGGAGATCCCTGCAGCTTTTCTGGTGCTTATCTCCGCAGTTGCGGCGTTGCCATTGCGGGAAATTCGCGTATCGAAGGTTCCGTGGCCTATTTGTGCATCCGATGCTGTCTCAATAAGGTTATTGGAATCTGTTTCAATGCTGCTTATTTTAAATTCACCAACATTTAAATCCATCTTGATAGTAGCGTTTTTTACGTCTCCGATGGGCTGGTTAAAGATATTTTCCTGATTTGACGGACTGAATGAGTTATGCTGCCAGATAGAAACTCCAAGGCTTCCGAAGAGCAAAATGCCGATGATCAGACCGACTAGAGCGGCATGAATGTTTCTCAAGACGAGGATAAGACCGCAACAGATAATCAGGATAGGCCAGTATCGCCAGAGTATCCCCCAGAGATCCCAAAAGATAAGCGGCCAGAGAACACTCCAGTACGGCCACCAGACGATATTTAAACTGTTGAAGAGATAAATTATGCCAAAAACAATAAGGATAAAACCGATTATAATAGGTCCGTATTTGTTACGCGGTGGTTTTGCAGAATTAGAGATCGTTTCCTGCGCAAAGGTATCGTGAATTTGCTGCCCGATATCGCGGACCGTCTCTTTTATATCGGCTACATTTTCTTTGACGGTTTCAGCTGTTGTAGAGTTCTTTGATCCTTCTGATGTATTATATAGCAATAAGTTTTTCGCTGCTGAAACGTAGCGAAGATAAAGATGAGTTATTTGGATTGACAGGGATAGTATCTTCATGGAATCGTTGAAGCGGTTAGCTGTTGTACTTATTATCACATTGCTGTTTCTTTCGTTGTCCACATTCGGTATTGTGGTTATGGCCAATCAAACGGTGCTGAATCCTGACTTCGTCGTAGCGCAGCTTGATAAGCTCGATCTATCGTTGCTCACCAAGCAGCTTCTAAAAGACCAGATACCGCAGCAGGTAGAATTTACCGGCGAGTTCCTTAGCGATATTGTGGCTGATCTGGAGCCTGAAATAAAGACACAAGCCAGAGGGCTGATTTATTCAGGCTATGACTATTTCACGGGCAAAAGCCAGGAATTGAAGCTGTCCATTTCCCTGATATCGGTGAAAGAGAAACTACGAACAAAGATATTTGAAAATCAGGCACGGATTATTCCTGCCTATCTTTCCACTGCTCCACAGTCTACAATCGACCAGTATCTCGACGATATTTATAAAGATACGACGAGGAATGTTACGGATCGGCTAGAATATTCCCAGAGTTCCTGGGGACGTGATGTTAAACAGACACTTGAAAATATCAGTCTGACTGTCGGGTATTTCATTTTAGGCTATCGGGTTCTTATCGGGTTAATCCTGTTTCTGATAATGGGGCTTTTCATTTTTTTGCGTCCGGCCAGAGCAGCTGTTCGTGTTCTGGGCATCATTTCCCTGTGTGCCGGGCTTGTTCAACTGTTGCTGTATTTTGGGGTAATGGGGATCACTCGTTATGAATTGACACAGCTATCGTTGCCGCTGGCGCTTCAATCCTGGCTGCCGTCGCTGATTGACGATTTTCTTATGAGTCTGGCGATCGTTAGTGCTGCTATTTTCATCACTGGCATCGTTCTGGTCATCGTAGCGAGAAAACCAAAACATCGAAAACATACGGAGACTGAGGCAATAACAAGTGTTGAGCCTGTTTTTACCTGCTTCAACTGTGGCGCTCGCTATATCCCCGGAGATAAATTCTGTAAAATATGCGGTACTAATATACAACATTTTTGCCCCCATTGCGGAGCTTCTGTTGAATTAACGGAACAATTCTGTACGCATTGTGGTAATAAACTGATTGAATTATAAGTATGAGGACAATCTAATGAAGCTATTGTGGCGAGTATTTCTCCTTGTTTTCATCTTGATAAGCGGGTTATGTGTTATAAGCTGTAGCGGGCCTATAATACTGAGTGAGGCATCAATGTGTGCCGGGCTTGATAATACTATGCGGCCTATCAATCCCACATCGTCGTTCAATGCAGGAGCACCTGAAATCAATGTATCGGCTAAGATAGCGAACGCGCCACGCAATACAGAGGTTAGAGCCGAACTGTTCTATATTAAAGGTGCAGCGAATACAACAAATAAACTTGTATCGGCAAGTCGAGCGATTGTTGAGGGAACGACATATGTCGGATTTACCTTCACCAGGGGGTCAATTGGGGCATGGCCGGTGGGTGAATATAGAGTGGATATTTACGTTAAAGGCGAAAAAACGCTTGATCTGGCCTTTGACATCACTAACTGAAAACTGGAGCATGTTGATGAAGAAAATATATATTCATGCGGTTTTTACAATGCTGTTTGTCTTGATGGCAATGCTATCGATGACGGGCTGCCTTGACAACATTACTACGACGACTTCTACACCTTTGAGTAAAGGGCCGATTGCCGGTGCAGTGATGGCGCTGTCTCTCGATAGTACTACGTTACAACCATTGAAAACTGCATCTGTTTTCAAAAAAGATACCCCTATCATCTATTGTTCTGTGGCGGTAGCAAATACAACGGATGAGATCGTTGTCAGTGCCGAATGGCTGTTAGTCAAAGGTGCGAATAATGAAACCGATGTCAAAAAACGCAGTACAGGTATACTTACTGATGGTCCGAGATATGTGTCGTTTGCGTGGGTACGCCAGGGAGATGCATGGATACCCGGTGAATATAAAGTTGTTATCTCAGCCGATGGAAAAGAAGCAGTTACAATTCCATTTCGAATAGAGTAAACAGGAATGTTAAAGTAAACATGAAAAATAGATATCTTACCTCTATATTCGCTCCATTACTGGCCATGCTGGTTTTTCTGGCAATCCTTCCTGCATGCAGTAACGGCGGGGATACTACTTCCAAACCTGTGTCGTTGAGTGAGATGGCATTTGCTACTGCTGTCGACGCACTAAACAGGCCGCTTGATAAGAAGAGCTACTTTCCGTCGGGAACGCCAAAAATTTACTGCTGCGTAAAAGTGTCAAACGCTCCATCTGATACTGAGATAACGGCAGATTGGGTGTATATTAAGGGAGAGGATATAACAGCAGAGAGTGTTCTAATGGACAGACGGTCAGTTAAAGTTGACGGCACACGCTACATAGCCTTCTCTTTCTCGTATAGCCGACCCGACACGCTATGGGTAAAAGGTGAGTATAAGGTTGTCCTGTATATCAATGGAGTGCCAAAAGTCCAGGGCCCGTTTGTAATTCAATAGCGCGCTTGCTATTGACAAGCCATGAAATTATAAATCATGTGTATTACGGTTATGTATTGAGAGGCCTGTTGCCGGAAAGAAATTGGGTCACGTCGTCCTGACGAAACCTCCGGTCACCTCTGGTCCCGATCCTATATGTTTTGATAATGCCCTGGTTACTCCATCTTCTCACCGTATTTATGTGAACGTTGAGAAGATGTGATAATTCAGTTATTGTCAGCATTTTGTCGGCGTCATTGAGTGATACCATTT
>DIKB01000142.1 GCA_002421445.1 Dehalococcoidia bacterium UBA5629
GTGCGCGAAGCTTCAAAAGATGATTAAATCCAACACCCCGTTTTTAAATTGTCCTCACGCCCTGCTTGAACCCATCACCATGTTGCGCAGGCAGTAAGGACAATACCTCCTTAACGATCCCATCTGTATCCAGACCATATTTGGCACGAAGAACATTTTGAGGACCGTGTTCGACAAATTCATCAGGTATGCCTAAACGCTTAACCTGCACAGTGTTTATGCCGGAAGAAGACAACATTTCAAGAACTGCAGTGCCGAAACCGCTGCTCAAAACGTTTTCTTCCACAGTCAACACCTTACCGGTATTTGTTGCCAGATCGAGGATCAGAGATGAATCGAGTGGTTTCGCAAATCGCGCATTGATTACGGCAGCATCGATTCCCAGTGTCTGTAGTTGCTGCGATGCAGCCAGTGCAGGTTGAACCATTGACCCGATTGCAATAATAGCTACATCTTTGCCGGACATAAGCAATTCGCCTTTCCCTACCGGGATCTGGTGTAAGTCAGCATCAAGAGAAACGCCCAGTCCGGGATTCCGTGGATACCGGATAGCCATAGGATGAGTGCCATGCACTGCAGTAAATAGCATGTGCTGTAATTCGTTTTCATCCTTGGGTGCAGCGATAATCATGTTGGGCATGAATGACAAATAGGAAAGATCGAAGATGCCCTGATGAGTCTTGCCATCATCGCCGACAATACCACCGCGATCCAGGGCAAAGACTACCGGCAAATCCTGCAGGCAGACATCGTGCAGTATCTGATCGAAGGCGCGCTGTAAAAACGTGGAATAAATAGCAACGACAGGAATAAATCCACGGATAGCAAGGCCAGCAGCCAGAGTAACAGCATGCTCCTCACAAATACCGACATCAAAAAATCTTTCAGGGAACTCTCTGGCTACATCTTGCAGACAATTTCCTTCAGACATAGCAGCAGTAATAACCACCACTTTCGGATTATTCCGCGTAATCGTAAGCATGGTATCGGAAAACATTTCACTATACGTTGGAATCTTCGGGGCATTTTCAGGTTGTTTGGCCCGCTTAGGCGATACACTATGATAAACCAGCGGAGATGCCTCAGCCGCAGCATAACCCTTGCCCTTCGTAGTTACGATATGGAGAAAAACAGGCCTGTCTGTATATTCCTTTGCCTGTTCAAACGCCACCTCAAGATCGGAAATATTATGTCCATCGAACGGCCCCATATACATAAATCCGAATTCTTCCCAGAGAAACGTCGGCATGGCAACTGCTTTAGCCCCCCGCGTAAGACGATGAATCAACGATTCCAGTTTCCTTCCCCAAACTGACGTGGCTAGAAATTTCGTCGACACTTTTTTAGCTTTCTTAACTCGATTGTTGAGACGAATGGTGCTGAGTGATCTGGATAAAGCACCTACGGTTGGCGAAATAGACATGCCGTTATCAATAAGCATCACAATCATGCGAGCCCCAACATGGCCGGCGTGATTGAGTGCTTCAAATGCCATGCCACCCGTTAGCGAACCATCGCCGATAACAGCAATCACATGATGCTGCTCACCGGCGAGATCGCGGGCAATAGCTATGCCGAGCGCTGCAGAAACTGAAGTGCTGGCATGTCCTGCAGCAAATGCGTCATGGTCACTCTCCGCAGGATCAGGGAAACCGGATATCCCCTTGTACTGTCTGAGGGTAGGAAAACGATCCTGCCTGCCGGTCAGCAATTTATGCACATAACTCTGATGGCCGGCATCCCAGATGATTTTATCTTTGGGACTATTGAAAACACGATGAAGCGCTACCGTAAACTCGACGATGCCCAGATTAGATGCGAGGTGTCCACCATTTTCGGTCACGGTGCGAATAAGAACTTCTCTAATCTCCGAGCACAACTCATCCAGCTCTTCAGAAGATAATTGCTTCAGAGATGCAAGAAGATTTTTGGTATTTAATCGGCCAGTCATACTCAGTTTTATTCGGGCAACTTATATCCCGTTTATTATTATCAGCAGAACCATCGATTCGAATGACTGAATAGGATAGAACGGAACAGGATCATTGTCAACTGTCCCGAAATCGAGGCCGGCTTATGATTATTATACTAACAGTTTCCCGCTAATTTCCCAAAACGGCGTTGTCTCTGATTGTAGTCAACCAATGCGGCCTCGATCTCTTTATCCTTGAAATCAGGCCACAAAACAGGTGTGCTGTAAATTTCGGCATAAGCAGCCTGCCACAGCAGAAAATTGCTCAACCTCATCTCGCCGCCGGTACGAATAATCAAATCGGGATCAGGCATATCGGCGGTAAACAGATGTCGGGCAACCGTATTTTCATCTATGCTCTGTGCGGGTATTCCACTATCAACAATCTTGCGCAGCGCTCTCACAATCTCGTCTCGAGCACCGTAGTTAAACGCCAGGCTTAAGGTCATTGCAGAATTGTTTGCAGTCAGTTCGGTTACTTCTCGTATTTTATCCTGGATAATTTGGGGGATTCCTTCAATTTTCCCCAGATGACGAACTTTTATGTTTTTCTCACGGGCGATATTGATACCGGTATCCAAATTTGCAAGGAGCAACTTCATTAAACCGTCCACTTCACCCGACGGTCGGCCCCAATTCTCCGTCGAAAAAACAAATAGCGTTAAATAGGGGATGCCATAGCGCATGATGCTTTCTATGACGGAACGGACATTATGAGCACCCTGTTTATGGCCTTCGTTTCGTGGCAGGTTATGTTCCTGTGCCCAACGGCCGTTGCCATCCATGATAATGGCTATATGCTGCGGTAATTGATTAAATTTTTCTGAAAGCATAAATATCGATAGAGATAGAGAGACACAAGCAAAAAAGAAAAGGGCCGAGCATTACCGCATTTAGCGCTGCTGCCCGGCCTTTTCAGAAGACCTTTGTATTCGAAAATCCTAGCTCTTGCCGATTCTGAACATCTTGGTGCCGCAGGTCGGACAAACGCCCTGGGTCGCCGGCTTTCCGTTCTTCATTTTGATTGCTTTGGGATTCTTCATTTCCTTCTTGGCTCGGCATTTCATACAGTAAGCTTGCATTGTAAGATCACCTCCCTTTTTATTTTACGATGATATCGTATTTATTCACTCGTGTCAATAGGAAACAAGTACTAAATGGACATTTTTTTCGAATTATACGCCCAATAGCTTCCGCCCGGCGGAGAGTAGCTCGCTAACTTTCTGCATACTGCCACCTTCCGCATAGATGCGGACAAGCGGCTCCGTCCCCGAGAATCGCAATAACAACCACGAATCATCCTCGAGCATATAACGAAAACCATCCTGGGTATCAAGCTTCTTCACTTTTGTCCCCGCAAGCACATCAACCGGCCCCAATTTGCTCAGTAATGTCTTGCCCTCGGACCCGGTCAGATGATGATCGATGCGATCATAGTAATGCTCGCCTACCTTGCTAAACAAATAGGACACTAACTGAGACGGTGTCTTGCCCGTTTTCACCATGAGATCGAGGAAATAGAGTCCGGCCAGAATACCGTCGCGTTCAGGCACATTGCCTCTAAATCCATAGCCTCCACTTTCCTCGCCCCCGATTAAGGCATCTTTTTCCGTCATTAACGGTGCAACATATTTGAAACCGACTTTCGTCTCGTAAACAGGCACATCATAGAGTTTCCCCAGCTTGTAAATCATAGTTGTTGCGCAGAGACTTTTGATTATCGGGCCGCGATCCTTACGAACATCCAGCAAATATAGCGCCAGCAAGGCAAAAACCTGGTGAGGGTTGATGAAATTACCATTCTCATCGACAATGCCGATCCGATCGGCATCACCGTCGTTGGCTATCCCCACATCCGCTTTTCGCTCCTTCACCAGTGCAGATAACTCTTTTAGGTTCTTGGCGATTGGCTCCGGCTGCAGCCCGGGGAATAATGGGTTGCGCTCACCATGAAGCTCAATAAGATCTATATTTCCCCCCTGGAATAAACTCCGGAAATAACCGATGCCGGCACCATACATGGCATCATGAACTATCTTTAGTTTACGCTGGCTTAATACCCCATAATCGATCAGCCCGGCGATATGGTCTCGATAAACAGGGAATGGATCAAAGTATTCGATTAAACCGTCATTCCGGCCTGCATCGAGAGGTATCCGTTTCACAGTACCGGCAGACAGGGCATGATTAGCATTATGTTGAATTTTCTCGGCAATATCGCCGGGTGCACTGGCGCCGGTAGAATCTTTATACTTAAAGCCATTCCATTTCCCCGGATTGTGGCTGGCAGTAATGACTACTCCACCGGCAGCCTTCAGGGCAACAATCGCATAGCTGAGCACTGGCGTAGGCACAGTATGAGACGAAAGGTACACCTTGATGCCATTAGCGGCGATAACCTCTGCAGTCGCCGCGGCAAAATCTTCAGAAGCAAAACGCGTATCATAACCGATCACAACAGGCTTGCTGCTCTGCTGTACCTGCTTGAGATATTCTACAACGCCCTGAGCGCAAGCACGCACATTCGTAAAAGTAAAATCATCAGCAATGATAGCACGCCAGCCATCCGTACCGAATGTTATCATAATAAGGCTCCTTTTCGTCTATATATCTACGTTTGAAATTGTAAGCACCGGTTATTTCAGACCTGCTTCAGACCGTAAAGAACCGACTTTATCCGTTTTCTCCCACGGAACGTCTATATCGGTTCTGCCGAAATGTCCATAGGCAGCGAGTGGCAGGTAGATGGGGCGACGCAGGTCAAAGTAACGGATAATCGCCTCCGGACGCAGGTCGAAATGCTTGTTGACCAGCTTAAGAATGACCTCATCCGATACCTTGCCGGTACCAAATGTCTCCACTGATAGAGACAGCGGGTGAGCAACGCCGATGGAATAAGAAACTTGCACCTCGCAACGATCTGCAAGCCCTGCGGCAACAATATTCTTGGCAACGTACCGCGTCATATAACTAGCGGAGCGGTCAACTTTAGTCGGATCCTTCCCTGAGAACGCGCCGCCACCGTGTCTGCCTGCACCACCATAGGTATCCACCAGCAATTTACGTCCGGTAAATCCGGTATCGGAGACAGGGCCACCGATTTCAAAACGCCCGGCGCTGTTCACGAAATATTTAGTTTTGTTATCGAGCAATCGTGATGGAATCACAGCCTTAATGACCTTCTCAATGATATCCCGGCGAATCGTCTCATTATCAACATCAGGATCATGATGAGCACCGATGACCACAGCCTCCACCCTCCTGGGAACACCATGGTCATATTCAACAGTTACCTGCGATTTTCCATCAGGGCGAAGATAGGAGATAATTTTTTCTTTTCTCGCCTGAGCCAGCCGCTGAGCTAATTTGTGAGCGAGAGAGATGGGCAATGGCATAAGCTCCGGTGTCTCATTGCAAGCAAGGCCGAACATCATGCCCTGATCGCCGGCGCCGGTTTTATCCAGATCATCCTTGTCTTTAGTATCCCGGGTTTCGAGAGCCTGAGTAACGCCGGCATTAATATTCGCCGATTGCTGCTTAATAGACACCATGATGCCGCAACTCCGGTAATCAAATCCGTAATCAGGATTGGTGTACCCTATACGCTGCACAACCTGGCGCACCACATCGGGAATTTCCACATAACTTTGCGTCGTAATCTCTCCGAGCACAACGACGAGCCCGAGCGTCACTGCCGTTTCACAGGCAACATGAGCGTATTTGTCATTTTCCAGTATTGCATCCAGGACAGCATCCGATATCTGATCACAAATCTTATCGGGATGCCCCTCAGTAACCGATTCTGAGGTAAATAAATAGGAAGCATCTTGTGAAAAACTCATTGACATCGTTATTCTCCTTTAAAGTGGATTATGTGCCCGATTCCCAGCTCGCAAGATATTTCTTCTGCGCTTCTGTTAGCGTATCAATTGATATCTTCATCGCCTGCAATTTCAGACGTCCAACCTCGGCATCAATGTCCTCAGGAACCGGGAAAATATCAGCCTTGATAGTACCCTTCGTCTTCACCAGATGTTCCAGACAGAGAGCCTGATTGGCAAAACTCATATCCATAACACTGGCAGGATGTCCCTCCGCCGCCGCCAGGTTGATCAATCGTCCTTCCCCCAGCAGGAAAAGCCGACGGCCATCGGACAGCGTGTATTCATCGACAAAAGAGCGAACCTGGCGCTTCCCTTTTGAAAGCTTCTCCAGAGCCGGTATATTGATCTCAACATTGAAATGCCCGCTGTTCGACAGTATAGCTCCGTCCTTCATTTGAAGGAAATGGTCATGATCAATCACATGTTCATTGCCAGTCACCGTGATGAAGATATCACCGATCTTGGCTGCTTCACGCAGCGGCATGACCTGAAAACCATCCATGGCTGCTTCGAGAGCCGGAATCGGTGCAACTTCCGTGACAACAACCAGTGCACCCAGCCCCTGTGCACGACGGGCGACACCACGTCCGCACCAGCCATAGCCGCAAATAACCACTGTTTCCCCCGCAAACAGGACATTGGTGGCACGGATAATACCATCAATAGTGCTCTGTCCGGTACCGTATCGATTATCAAAAAAATGTTTGGTCTTGGCATCATTCACCGCAATGATGGGATATTTCAGGCTCCCGCTCCTCGCCATATTCCGTAAACGGATAACACCGGTTGTCGTCTCTTCAGTGCCGCCAATAATATCTTTTATCAGATCGACTTTTTGTTGATGGATGGTGCTGACCAGATCCGCACCATCATCCACGGTCAAATTCGGTTTATGATCAAGAGCCGCCATAATATGGTTATAATACGTTTTATTGTCCTCTCCCTTAATGGCAAAGACAGGAACTCCGAATTCAACCAGTGCGGCAGCCGCATCATCCTGCGTGCTCAACGGATTCGAAGCGCAGACAACCAGATCGGCGCCTCCTTCTTTCAGCGTCAATGCCAGATTACCGGTTTCAGTCGTTACATGGAGACAGGCGGCAATCCGCACACCTTTAAACGGTTTTTCTTTTGAGAAACGCTGTTGTATCAGCTTGAGAACCGGCATTTCGCGGGCGGCCCATTCGATATGCAGCTTCCCCCGTGCTGCCAGTGCGATATCTTTCACATCATATTTCATCATTACTATCACGCTACCTTTTCTGAAATTCTTTTAATACTACCACTAATAGAACATGATGTGTCAACCATAACATGCTCTTCCGTCGGAATCTCAGTTATCGGATCGAACTCACGTTTCTGCACCTCGTAGGTCTCCCATCGTCCATCCGATACAGAACCGCCGCGCAGACGCCCTTCTAAACGCCTCTTAACCGCGGCTTCTTCCAGTACACATTCAGCAACGAAAAAATCGGCATTCACCTCATGGGCAAGAGATCTGGCGCTAATTCTGTCCTGCCGTTTCTTAAATGAGGCATCAAGGATCACCCACTGCCCTTTAACCAGAGCCTGACGTGCCTGATTAAACATCTCAGCGTACGTTTTCCGGGTAAAGTCCTCAGAATAAATATCACGGTTAAAGGCCGTGTAGCGGTGCTCAGTAACCGGTATGTTTGCCAGCTTCTTTCTAACAACATCAGAGGAAATGACAACAAATCCAAATGCGCGGCTGAGCGCCGTTGCCATTGCTGTTTTTCCCGTACCGACAAGTCCCGCCGTGAGCAGCATGACAGGTTTCTCCCTGGCAAAGCGCTCCGCAAGAGCAAAATAATTCTCAGCTGTAGACAAAGACAACTTTTTATCAGCTATATAGGGATCATCGAGTTTAAAGCTTTCCACCTTGCCTCGTACATAAGCCCGATAGCATTTGTAAAAGTTCAGCAATTTGAATAGCGCCTCATCACCGCTCTGTTGCACATACGCATCGATGAATACACGGGAGAGATCGGCTCTGCCGTAACGATCGATATCCATTGCCAGAAACGTCACCTCGGAAGCAACGTCACAGTATCTGAATCGATCGGTAAACTCTATGCAATCGAAGATGGTAATGCCGTCGAAAAAGCATACATGAGCAGCATGAAGATCCCCGTGACAATCCTTTATCCTGCCCTGTGACACACGGGCATTAAACAGCGATTCGTTCTGCTGCATGAAATCGTCGGTGAATTTACGGATACGTTGATATCGCTTATCCGTAATGCTGAGGCCCACATATTTCGACGTCTGAGCGAAATTTTCATCGGTGTTCTGCTTTATTGCGCGCAATTCGCCAAATTTTCCGATTTCAGCATCTGAAGCAGCTTTTTTATGAAATGCCGCCACCTTCTCAGCGATCTGCACCACCATCGCCTCAGTTACCTGATCGGACAGCAACAGATGATCCATCAACCGTTCAGCAGGCAATCGCTTCATTTTTACTGCATAATCGATGATCTCACCGTCTCCGCCGATAACAATCCGTGTCCCCCTTTTGACGACCGGCAATACAGCAAGGTAGACATCAGGGGCAAGGCGGCGATTCAACTCCACCTCTTTATTGCAGAAGCGCAGGCGTTTATCAAGAGTCGTGTAATCGAGATATCCGAGATTGACCGGCTTTTTGATTTTATAGGCAAAGGCATCCGTGAGAAATACAAACGACATTTGTGTCTGCATGAATTCCACGCTACCCGTTTTCTCAGGAAAAGAGTTAACATTTTTCAGTGCATCAATAAGAGCCTGTGATGATCTCAGAGCATCCTCATTCATTATTTATTGTACCTGCACCAATTACACAATCAAGTTAGGGCGGCACTGGCTGCAAAATTCAGCGCGCTTCCAATCAGTATCCGCCAGACATTGCGAAAAATACATAACACACGTTGCGTCGGAGCAATGCCCCAGTCCGAAGGTGTGCCCCAATTCATGTATTGATTCTTTTGTTGCGCGATCGAGAAATAATGTTTCATCAGAGGGGAGAGTATAGAACTCCTGACGCAGACGGGCAAGGGAAACGAGAGCTACCCCGCAAGATTTCTCCGCTTCACCAAACACATAATTCAATCCATCATCGTACAGGTCTACATCGGCTATACCCAGCACCTTACGATCTGACGGATTTCCTTCGGCAGCAAGCATTGCGAGCAGAACTGAAGCTTTATATTGATTGCGGGATTCATCAAATGCTTTCCCGATATCAACAACCGGGACAACCAATTCCAAAGGACAGCCGAAGGATCTCTCCAGGCGTGTCTGCAGTTCACGTATGAGATCCCGCCCGGTGTTTCCAACTTGCTGAAGCATTATCCTCATCAGTTACTCATCTCAGCCAACAAAAACACAGGGGGCGGGAAAGCAGACGTATTATGCGGTTTCTGTTTCAGATTTCTTTTTGCGTGCCGGCTTTTTAGCATCAGCAGCCTTGGGCGCTTTCGGTTTGGTCTTCTTGACAGCTTTCCTCTTTGATTCGTCAACAGTTTCAACCCTGGCTGCGACCTTCTTTGGAGCAGCAACTTCTTTTTTGGGCTGTTCCTTGACCTTCTTGGCTACAGGTTTTTTAATCTCTGTTTCAACCGGTTCCACTTTCTTCTTGACTTGAGGAACCACCTGCCCGGTAGCCAGAGCTATAGCTTTTCTTCTCTCTTCGAGCTTCTTGATATGTTTGCGATGTTTATTCCATGCTACGCGTTTTCGTTTATTCATGTCCTACCACCAAAAAAATTTAATCGATTCAATACCGATTCATATTATCCCTTAATCGCCTGATCATTTCAAATAAGAGAGACTGTGGATAAATACCCGCTCATATTCATTAATGAACGTACTTCGATCTCAGGCTGGCAGACAGGTCGGCAGCCAGTGACAGCGCCAGTTCAGCAGCTTCGAAAGGGAGCGAGGCCAACCCGCAGGAAGGAGTGATCAGGCTTTGAACGATAAGCTGTTTATAAGAGACACCCTCCCGTGTGAATGGAGCCATTGCCTCGCCCAGCCTGTCTGAAAGGCTTGCCACCGATTCTTTCGCCAGCGTCTCCTCTTCATTCGGCACGATCCCCCAGGCAATAGCGCTCCCCCGTTTCAGAAATGCCACCGTCTCCGGCACGTACGTGCTGAGGGAATCAGCATAATTATAAGCGTCAAAATTGAGCACATCTGCGGAACTCGCCAGCAGCAGAGACCAATCCGTGCTGCCGCAGCAGTGAACTCCTTTGAAACCTTGAATGCCGTTGAAAACGGTTTCCAGCAGGCTTGTCACCTGTTCATTGGGAATGGATACGAATGCCGATCCCAGTGAAGTAAGATACGGTTCGTCAAAGAATATAACCGTATTCGCCGCAATCGTTCTGAGGTAACGCTCCTGCCACATCGCTTTTAATCTGAGAAACTTCGCCAGCGTCTCGGCAAGCATATCATCGTACAGAATGCCGCGCCCATTCTCATCCAGCGCGCATAATCCCAGACTGATAGGCCCGGTGATCTGTCCTTTGACTAGCGTCGCCTGTCCGGAAGAGGAAGACACGAACGCGTGCAATCCGGCCGCATACTCCGCGCTGACAGCATAGTCATCGGACTTACTCTCGGCATCAGCATAATAAAGCTTCTCCAACTGTTCATCGAAGGGAGTCTCTCTGGACACCGATACTTTGTCCCCGCTTACGCTTGCTCCGGGTAAACCTTCGCTGTACTGCACATACATATTTTCAAGCGGCGACCGTTTGGGGAGCTGCGGCCAATGGGGAAGACGCAGATGCTTGCGTACCATCGCACAGGCAGCCTTCGGATCAGCATGCGGCATGCTGCCGATAGCAGTTGGTAAACAGCCGAACTCAGCTTTCTTCGTCATCGTTATATTCCTACTTCACGTATTTATCGATCAACAGGGAATACTGCTTCTTTGTGTTAAGATTAATCGAATTAGGAGCCGTGGCTATAGCATAGCGCAGCGCAGCATTGCAGCTACATTTTCGTTCGCCGGACAAATTGGAAACGGCATACTTCAGTATCTGCTTTGATGTCTCCACATTTTGTCTGAGAGTCATTAATATCATCTCCGCCGTTACGGCCTCCGTATTTTCACGCCAGCAATCGTAATCCGTCGCAAAACACAGCGCGGTATAACACATCTCCGCCTCCCGTGTCAGCTTCGCCTCGGGCAATGCGGTCATACCGATAACAGAGGCACCCCAGGAGCGATAGAGATTGGATTCCGCTTTCGTCGAGAACTGGGGTCCTTCCATAGCAATATATGTTCCACCCATGTGTACCGCTATGCTCGTTTTGTGAGATGCTCCCAGCATAATCTTGCTGAGCTCCGCGCAATACGGTTCGGCCATGGATACATGCACAACGATGCCACTGGTAAAAAATGTATCGATCCTGCCCTTGGTCCGGTCGATTATCTGATCCGGGATCACCAGATCTCCCGGCTTGATCTCCTCTTTCAGGCTGCCGACGGCGCTCACCGATATGATTTTCTCCACGCCCAGTGATTTGAGCGCCCAGATATTGGCACGTGCCTGTATATTCGTCGGATTAATTTTGTGCCCGCGCGCATGTCTCGGCAAAAACGCAATCCGAACTCCTTCGAGTGTTCCGATATGTATAGTATCGCTCGGCTCGCCAAACGGAGTCTTTATATTGGCCTCCTGGACATCTCGCATGCCGTCGATACCATAAAGCCCGCTACCGCCGATAATACCAATTTTAGCTTCAGCCATAAAAATTCCTCCTCAGATAAAGTTGTAAGGTTCCCGTATTATACCCCTTTCGGTGATAATCGCAGTGATATAGCGATGAGGCGTTATATCGAAAGCGGGATTAGCAACTGCCACACCATCCGGGGCCAGCCTCACTCCGCCGATCGTTGTCACCTCATCCGGTTTCCGTTCCTCGATCGGGATTTCTTCTCCCGATTTGATTGATATATCAACGGTACTCATCGGCGCTGCAACATAAAACGGGATATGATTTTCGCGAGCCAGCACAGCCACTGAATAAGTGCCGA
>DIKB01000033.1:0-5627 GCA_002421445.1 Dehalococcoidia bacterium UBA5629
AAGGGCTGCTCTGGCAGCTGTAAGTTTATTGTGGAGAGTCGTTGCCCCTTCAATAGTTCCTACCGCACTCTCGGCGTTCTGTAATCTCCCGCCGTCCTCAAGTGCCTTATCAATCACATCGTTGTATATCTGCCCAAGTACCGCGGCGTGGCTTTTACCATCTCCCGGAGGAGACGCGATAGGCCAGTTCTCAACAACGAAAATAGGGTCTGCATATACCGGGTCGCTATCGACTCCCTGTCCAATCAGGACGTGTTCCAAATCTCCGTCTGGCAGCCTGTCAGTGCCAAAACGGCCCGTACCTATCTGCGAAGCGTCGAGCGTGACGGCATCAGCACCTCCACTTACATGTCTTGCGGCATGATCTCTATCATGGTGGTCATCGATTCCAATGCTCGCCAGATCGCTGTGGCGGTGAGCATTGGTCGGACCTGAAAGAGAACCGTGATGCGTTTCATCCAGTGTAGCCTGCCAGCTCCAGCCTAAAGGGCTGCCGATTATCAGGCTGTTAGCTTCTTCATGCTTGAGTATCCGGTTAAGAAGATTGAGGGAGGGTTTGAGTAAAACCCCCTTCAACATCTTTATGACGCCCACCTATTCCTCCTTTTTAGCTACCGCCTTTTGGTGCGTCGCCCAGTGAAAATGTGCCTGGAATGTCGTCGGCTCAAGACTTGAAAAGCCGCAGTCCTCACAATAGAGTCCCAGTTGTCTAGCCCTCTCCAGTGCCTCATCGTGGCATTCGCAGGGACAACGGGTGGCTTCTGGTGAAAGCTCAAAAACGTTGCCACATTCACAACGATACAGGGGTAATCCTCCCTGTCCAATGGTGCCAATAAATCCCATTATCCACCTCCCTCGGCTTTTATAAGGCTGTCAATAAGTCTTAATCTTTCCTCAAGGGGTATACGCTGTTTCCTGAGGTCAGCTAGCTTCTCCTCATACTGTTCCCTGACCCTGGCTGCCTCCCGGTCAATAGCCTCGGTCTGTTTCAAGAGTTCAGCCTTTCTGGCTTTGAGTTCGTCTATAAGTGTCATATTAAACCTCCTTCTCTAGGTGCTTACTCCCAGCTGTACCAGCTCAAAAGCAGCGCTACTATTTAGCATTACCTGCTTGATGATGCCTTTGGCGCTAGCTCCCGGTGTCAGATAATAGAGCTTCCCCTCGTTGCCGGCAATAGCCTCTGGCTCGCTTGCCGGTGCCATGAGCTGCATCGTTAGAGGCGCTGTCAATCTCTCGGTGCCATTCAGCGGGTAGAAGTCCGGATCGTGTTTTTCATTTCCATGTTCAGCACTTGCAGGTGCATCTGCCCAGTTTGGAACTCCGGTCACTACAGTTAAAATCTGTCCAGCTGTACCAATAGATCTCCTGGTCCATGCCCCGGCTACACCACCGTATACCAGGTCACCCTCTGCTCCGACATCATGATCGTTAGCTGAATCCATATTATGCTTACGGGTGTGTGAATCGTCATGTAGACCAACTCCCCTAGTGCCATGCTGGGTATCAGTGATTTCACCGGTATGGTCATCGGCACTATTTAATGCATGTTGTCTGGCATGGGAGTCGCTGTGAAGACCACTGCCTCGGTTACCATGGTGGGTATCGTCGATGGTAGCATTCCATGTCCAGGAAGTAGGCCCTCCCATGATCACCGAATTACCCGGGCTCCTCGATCCGCTATAACCGTTTAACAACTCCCGGATAGCCTCGAGTTTTGAAGGTTCAACACCCAGCAGCCAGGCTCTCAAACGCATCATCACTCCTGGCCTGTGTCTGTTATTTGTTTGTATCATTGTTTACCTCCTCACGTCGTTAAGCCCAGTAAAACCTCTTCAAATGCCCCAGTGCTGTTCTCAGCAATTATTCTTACCTGGCTTGGCTCTCCGGCCGGCGTCACCTGTATCCACACCAGACCGGCGTTACCGGCTACTGCCGGGTATTCCACCTCTGATACCTCCACTCTGGTTCTAACCAGGCTCTGCATGTAATGTATAAGGATGAAGGACAGCATAATGGTGAACATGCCGGCAATAACGATGTTGTCGTATATTTCATCGGTGGTATTAGCCAGTGCCTTTTCATTCATATCACTTAATACTCTTTAACATTCACAATTAGCTCTATTTCGATATCCCTTTCATCCAATTGTTCGCCCATTTTTTCTCGTGCGAGACAACCAGTTTATCCTCAAAGGTTTTTTCAGGATTGGCATCCATAGCTGCCGTAAAAGCAGCTTTTGTCCGGGGACCAAAGGGCAGGCTGTTATAACCTGATTTTGCTGTTTCCTTAGACCCCTGGTAATTTGCTTTCATCTGGGGGTATTTGTTTAGAAACTTAAATCTCCCCTTAGTCTCGAAGGGAACAAGCCCCGGATACCTTTCCTCATTCTCCCTGAGCTTTGTCTCCTGGCTAGGATATGGCTCTACTTGCCCTTTCTCTTTTGTTTCAAGTCCGGGCAGCATCTCCATTATTCGACTGATATCTATTTCCTTAGCCATCTTTGCCTCCTTTTAATATTGTTCTATCTGGATGTACGTGCCGTAATAAGTCGCTTAGCCTCTCTTTCAACACAGCCTACATCGTTATGCGGACAGACTGCTTCAGCTAGCTTAGCTGCCCACCAGCCGTACTTGTCGGCTATTCGCATAAGCTCATTCACGGGAATAGTTGCCGATATAAGGGCTGAGGTTTTAGACTTCTCTAACTGATCCAGAATAGTGGTTGCTACCTGTCGTATGGCTCCCAGGTTTTGTTCCAGCACTTTCTTATCCTGAGCCCAAACAGCCACGTAGGGGAATGACCTCACACCGGTATCAAAACCATGGTGTGCTGCCACTACAAAGGCGGCACTTTCAGCGATAGTCTCGGCATCTGCGCGTGGGATATGGAATACCCCTTCTGTATAGTAATGGGCTGACTCGTGAAGCAGTGTTTTTAGCTGCTGCGCTCTTGACTCCTGCGGTCGTACCCAGATAAGATTATCGGCATGTCGATAGAAACCTTTTATATCAGGGTCATCAAGCGGCCGGCTCTCAAAGTTCACCGTAACCCCTTGTCTTTTCATAAGCTCAAGCATACTAGCAAAAAGTTCTTCATTTATATCTCCAGTGAGCACCGGTACTTCGACTTCGGGTAGTGGTTTTCCTTCAGTCTGTGAAACATCAAACACATAAACAACCTTGAAATAACGCGGTGAAACCTCAACCTCTATCTCCACCGTCTTCCCACACTCGGAACAGAAGCGCGCACCCCTGGGAAGTCTGGCGCCACATGCCGGGCACGTAGCTCTTGGTTGGAATATGGGTGCCAGTATGGCTATACCTTTTTCACCGGATTTAACCCATCTGTCCATGTCTTTCCATGTGTTAAAACCGGCCACTCTGGTAGCTTCCGGTCTCTGCAACATTATTAGCAGCTGGTTGCCTATGGAATAGTCATGAAACTTGGCCATAACGGTCAGAAATTGACGGAAATTATCGCTTCCCTGTATACTCTCAACTCCGTCCTTTAGCTGCTTTAGTACGGCATCGATTTTACGCTCACCGGATGTCGGCTCAACCGCTGGCATCAATTCGGTTAACAGGCTGTATTCCGGGAGTGTCTCATCCAGCCAGCCAATTAAATAGTGATACTGTGAGGGTATAGACTCACCGCCTTCAATATCCAGGGATGGTAAATACTGCCCAACAATTGATGAATGTTCCTTCTCAATATGCCTCCTAAGCGCATCTGTTCTGGTTACTGAGTTGTATTGCGGTATCTCAATCACTTTGTCGCAAATCGGGCAGGTGACGGTTACTACACTGGTCTGAGGTATTCTTAGTGACATATTTTTTGGTGTGGTAATATCCAGCATCTTGTTGACGAGTTCCTTTTCCATGCCACCAACTGTTTTACCCATCCACAGAATAAAGAAAGCTCCGGCAAACCATGCAGTGAACTGCGCTACTTCATTTACCTGTGCCTGAATCGACTGATTCACCAGACCACCTCCGGCAATAAATAATCGAATTCCCCGCTACCGATAAACCTGACAACCTCAGCGGCTATATCTTTCATTGCTTCGGCATGTGCTGATGTCAAATCATCCACAACACCGGTGCTGCAGTACTGTTTGTGGTGTGCCAATTCATGTACCAGGGTGTCTATCGTAGACCTGCCTCTTTCTATCATCTCAAGAGAGATATAAACAATCCCGGAAGTAGCGTACATACCGGCGGTTCTTACGCGATCGCTGGCTGGGGGAATAATGGCCACAAATACCTGTGGCGGTATATCAAAAACATATGCTGTTATCGTCCTGGAAAGTTTAATGTGTGTTAGTTGACGATATTCCAGCTTCTCATCGGGGATTATTTCAGTCTTACTGAGCTGTTGCTGCGACCTTCTGATTAACTCTTTGTCGGTAACTATAGCCCCCGCCAGTTTATCTCTAAGATTTTGATCCACACTTACCGATTGGTAGCCCAGGTGTTTGACCATGCCATCCAAACGATCATCGGTGCGGATGACAGTGTTATCTCCTATAATCTTGCGCCAGGATTCCTGCAACTTTGCTGCTCGCATTACTTTAACCCCTTACCTCTGGCCATCGCTTGTAAAAAGGCGTTATCCAGCTTATCGCGATACCCGATGTCTTCAATGGTGTAGGCTAAAAACTCCGGGCTGTCTGGCTGAAATTCAATTTCAGTCTTTGTTTGTAGCAATCGCTCTCCCCTTGGTCCGTAGAGAACAGGTTTCTGCTTCGGTTTCTTCAACATAGCAGTAGCCATTGTTTTTCCCATGTTCACCATAAAAGTCCCAAGTATCATCAAACCGGCAAACGATACCACCGGCGATATCGAGTCTGCGTCAGCGCCAGTCTGAATGATATATATCCCAACGGCATCACCACTCTCAATACCTTCCGCTTCACCGGAATTAACTTCTAAAAACAGGTCGCAAGGCGTCTGTTCAGTTACCAGATATCCTGCGGCAACGTTACTTACAACATCGATTACTAAACCATCCGCGATAAAAATAATATCGATCGGAAACAGCATAGGAGTAGTAGTAACAGTTATCGGGCGTTGTTTGGATAGTATAAACAGCATACCCGCGCCAGCAGGTATAGAAGCCATTCCCCCCAATCCTTTAGTTAGTTCGCTATAGGTTGAGGCTACGGAAACTGACCACTGTTTATCTTGTATGGTTACTATCGCCTGGTTTATCATTATTATCTCCAGTCTTTAATTTTCCGCTGTTAATTAGACGATCGAATGCTTTAATACAGTCATCCATGTAGGGGCATTTATCACAACTACCCCCATTGGCGTCAGAACAGACCTCCAGCTTAGCCATGACAGACTCAAGATCAGAATCTTTTATGGCATCACTTTTAAGCAGTAACAGCCCGGGTTCAACAGTCACTTGCCCCATAACTTCTCGTACCATTCCTTCTGCTCCTCGCCAGACACTTTCCTGTATCTGGCAGTGGTATTGAAGCTTTGATGTCCCAGGTGTTCCTGCAGCAGTCTTAGCCCGTCACCCGAATCATTATGTTTTACTGCATTGACAGCAAAAGCATCGCGCAGCCGGTGCGGGCTGACACCATGCATCTTGCCTGTCTCCATATTCTTAAGGTACGG
>DIKB01000033.1:5660-5908 GCA_002421445.1 Dehalococcoidia bacterium UBA5629
TGACGGTTGATACCAAAGAGAAGCTGTTTTTCGTTACGGGAAACCACACCTCCACGATCGATATAATTCCTGATCATCTCCAGTGTCTCACCATCGATAGGGAGCATCCTCTGCCGATGATGTATTCCCTCCTCACTGAGAGCCTTTTCTACACTACCACCGCAGCCCGAACAAAATCTGGCTGTTCTGCTTAATCTGGTGCTGCAAGCCGGACACATGAACCTGATTCTGGATTTGAGGTGTTGTAT
>DIKB01000033.1:6021-9334 GCA_002421445.1 Dehalococcoidia bacterium UBA5629
TCCTCCAGCTTTTTTACTTCATCTACCTCCAGGTAAGCCTTAACCATTTTCGAACTTCTCCTTTATACCACCTGTATATAGCCAACGATACCGAAGTCATACCTCGCAACAGCATCATAGCCGTAGTAATTTATTCCACACCCGGTGCTGGGCACTCCGATCTGCCAGGATTCACCTCTCAGTCTGACAGAATAGACGCCAGGTGGCAGCGGTACAGTGTCTCTGCCGGTATCCCATTCTCCGGTTCCACGATTGTATATACCGGCTATGTTGTAGGTATTATTCGGGGCATTTAAGGGAAGGTAAAGCGGGCCACAACCTCGAGCCAACCAGGTTGCAACCATTGCTACAGGTGCAAAGTAGCCTTTTGCAATCGTTACCGTTTTTCCACCATACCTAATCGTCAAATCAAAAAAGTAGTCGCTGTTTGTCAGGGTGGGTAACCCCAAAATCATAGACATCGGGATTTCATCCCCCGAAACAATCGATTGAGGTAAGGTTAGACCCAGTAACTGGGGGACACTCTCTGGAGGCAGTATATTAGATTCTATGGTAGCTAAAAGATTATCATCAGAGTATAAGCTGCTGGTTACCGGAAAGAGGACAATAGCAGCACTATACTTACGAAAGAAGCCAACCTCAACACTTGATACCCCTTCAGGTATATAGACATTCTTCAGCGTAAAGGATTCAACTGGATTGCCGTATATCCAATCCCTGAAGTATCTGTCAGTATCCCCATACCATCGATAGTCTATGGTAAAACCACCTACTTTAGGGAAATTGGAAGCTAAAGCCTTACGGGCTATCCAGAGTTGTTGCGACCCGAAACCGGCACTCTCAGCTATCAGCCGATCAAGTTCTGCCATCAGTTCCTGAAAACCATAGGCGGTTAGCAGTGGGACAGGAGCAATAAGATTGGGAGTGGACATCTTGACACTACCGACAAACTCGCTGTCACTCTCGATCTGTAATGTGCACTTACAAAAAGTGGCATATAGAGTCCCGGTTTCCTCCGGCCAGTAACCAACAAAGGGGAAATCTATAAGCTGCCAGCTGGCAGCGATTATGTTGGCACCAGGCCCAACAGAGAAGATCGTGACGTCCTCGGTTGCCCTGTAATGGTTTATCAATACCCCATCTGAAAAGACAGTCAGATAGACGGGGTAGGTTCCCACAACAACTGGCATGGTTACCGGGAAGCTGATATCTTGCGAGATTCCGGCTCCAAGGTGAAATGACTGACTGTCCATAGCTACCTGATCTATCCCCATGTAGAGTATGGCGTTATAATTAAAGCTCTTTGTTGTGGGGTTGGTCATGGTTACTTTTGCTATATGATTACTGCCCTGTCCAAATTCCGGCATTCCCTTCCTCCTATCATAACCAGGTTATCGGACCGACAATTATAGTGGGGGTCACGACGATGCTCACCAGCGCGGTTGCTGCATAATGGGCAATCAGATCAGTCCCAACCCAGACATCCAAATAAGGCTGATAATCACCCTCGATCGTGGGCATTACCATTGTAAAAGTAACATCTGTAGACTGCCCCGCCGGTATAGTGACACTTCCTATACCTGAAGTGGCGGCTTTAGTCGCACCCAGATATAGCTCTACGGTATAGGTGAACCCCTTGGTCGTTGGGTTGGTCAATGTTGCCCTGGCTGTCTTGCTAACCCCTGCTTCAAAAGTAGGATCCAACATTTCCAGACGCTCTGCCCTGGCCTGTGGCGTAGTTATCACTGCTTCCATAGCTTATCTCCTCTTATTCCCAGATTATTTCGATGGGCTCTGCCGGGTGCTCGGTGATAAAATGAGTATAAAGCTCATCATAAGTAAAGAATTTTAATCCGCATATCGGGCAGGTATACTGCGGCGTCGGCTGCATGGACTGTGTCATGTTAACCACGGCCACAATCATAATCAGCCCGAACATTGCCCCCATAGTGGTCGCTAGAGATTTTTCCATGTAATCCTCCTTATTGAAGCGCCTTTGCCATGGCACCCATCATCATTCCGACCATACCAATTGTTAATAGCGGAGCAATGGTATCCATGACACCTGAGAAGTCGGATGCGGGTCTAACCCTCAGTGCCTGGGATACTAGTTCTCCCAGGGGTAGTCCCCAGCCATATACGGTGTCTTTGCCGCTTACGGTACCCTGGGGCTTAACACTGACCTCCCCGAAATACCTGTCGATTAAAGTGTCGATAGCAGGAAGTTCAATAAGCTCGGGATAGGAATCCCATACCGGGTAAGGATACTGTATCGGAGCTCTCACCCAGCCCTCTTGATAGAGGATGCCGCAACCTGAGATAAACGGCGCCGCAAAGCTGGTTCCACTCTTGGCAATGGTGGCGGTATCGCTGGCGCTACTGGCCATAACAATATCCTCGCCAAATATAACCATATCAGGCTTAATAAACCCTTCCATGGTCGGGCCTCTCGAACTCCAATCGCTTATGACAAAGGAATTATTATCAGGAATATATTTCGTCGAACCTATTGCCACGACATACCTTTCACAGGCTGGATTGGTTATTGTCTGTGTACCCGGACCGCTATTACCGGCTGAGGCAACAACCCAGATACCCTTTTCAATAGCCGCCTGGCAGGCAACTCGTAACATATCATCGGGATTGCCATCATCCGGAGCTCCGAGACTAAGATTTATAACCGACGGAGCTATATTCGGTTCGGTGTCATGCAAATCTATACAGTCAGCGATAGCCAGAACCACGTCTTCTTCTGTCCCTTCGCCTTTGTCATTCAGTACCTTCAGATTAAGAATATTGCACAACGGGGCTACGACAAGAGCGACAGAGCAAACGCCGGTACCATGGTCAAGTCCGTCACGCATGGGGTCGGATGTATAATTCTTGCTGTATACCACACGACCACTTATTTTTTCGTGTGTCTCCCTGATCCCCGAGTCGATTATGGCCAGGTTAAAACCGTCCCCGTAAAGGGCCGGCGTCATCAGCGACCTCAGATCATCCAGACCAACAATCTCCAACACCTGCTCAGGGCTGTAGACCGGTGCAGCCGCAACCGGAATCGGTGGTGAAACTATTGGCGGCATAGTCGCTGCCTTAACTTCACCCACCTGGTTTAGCTGACAGCCAAGGGAGCGCAGTTTGTCTGCCTGCTCTGGTGTAAGCGTAGCA
Organism: Dehalococcoidia bacterium UBA5629; assembly: GCA_002421445.1. Classification (GTDB taxonomy): domain Bacteria; phylum Chloroflexota; class Dehalococcoidia; order GIF9; family UBA5629; genus UBA5629. The sequence continues at coordinate 9,193 of DIKB01000033.1, forward strand.
AAGATGATACCCATAGACCGCGCCTCCTTTATATTGTTGCCGCCGGCATTCTTTACCATCTCGACTGTAGCTCCGGTTATGGAATATCTCATTTGACATCACCCCTGTTATTGATAGCTTTTTCTACCCTGTCCAGGCGCCG
>DIKB01000033.1:9513-11557 GCA_002421445.1 Dehalococcoidia bacterium UBA5629
ATCAGCGGCCCAATCCACTCTGTAATACCTGAGGACTGAATTACTTCGATGCAGTCATCCACCCTTGCCTCGGCATTCTCAAAACCGGGAAGCTCGACAATAAGTCCATATATACCCGCTTTAACATCGCTGCCGATGTTAATGTCAATCTGCCCCTGATATGTTTGCCAGGCCAGCGATGTGTCAAGTGTGATGGTCGTTTTCGTCTGTGCCTGTCCTACTCTGTTCACTATCCCCAGCGTCTTCTGATAAAGAGATCCCCATACCGGCACCGAGGAAGTCTCAGCCACCTTATAGCTGAAGGAGTAGAATCCCCTCAGCGTCTGACCAGACTGAATCTGTAGAGGTTTCCCTTCAACCAGGTCATAGACGTTACTCCCAACCTGTACTTGCATATCTACACCTTCTGATAATTAGTAATCACGAAATCCGAGAAGGTCGGCTCGGCGGATACCACGAAAACAGCGTCTTTAAAAGCTACGCTACCTGTCAGGCCTTCTGTGAATGAAATGCCATCCTCAAGCTTGGTATAGATGGAATAGCTCTTCCCGGCAGCGATTGCTGTGGTAATTGGGATATCTACCTGGGAAGTCCTTGTAGTAGGAGTTGTAGACTCGGGTATCGTGAAACTCGGAGACCACTGCCACAACACTTCATCAAAGATATTCCATAAGCTTAAGTTACCGATGCAGCCACGGAGTTTACAGGTCTTGGCAGGTCCGCTGTACTTGAAGCTGACCAGTATCCTGAGCGTATCACTGTGACTTACATTCACCACCTTTGGCGCCGTTTCCCACTGCATCATCGGATAGATATAACCAGCAGCATAGATATAACGTCTTCCCTCCTCGTCGATGTAATACCACTGCCCGGTAGCAGGATCTTGGAACCATCCTGCTTCCATTACCAGCGGATTCAAGGTTACTTCAAGGGTTTTTATTGCCATCACTTTTGCCTCCTAAACCTTTATGTAATCGGTTATCTTAAACTCACTGAAGGCTACGGTCACCTCAAGGGGCACACTGGCTGTCCGGTAATCGTCAACCTGCCAGTATCCTGGCTGGTCCGGATATACAAGCCAGATGTAGCTCCAGAACTGGAGAGAAATATCCCGGGCAGGCATGTAAAAATAGAAATCAAAGGTATAACTGCCACCGCCTGGAATTTCAGCCAGTGGCTGAGGGAATTCACTGCCGTCGACATATCCGGTTACTACCACCCACAAAGATTGGCTGTATATGTTTTTGACAGTCACCCGCACATTGACCACCTGTCCCTCGGTTGCTTTTTGTGGTGCCTCTATACTGGTTATATCTGTCCAGAATCCCATTTAACTGATTCTCCTTTAAAAAGGCCTCTCAATCTCCTCCCCCTTGAATACCTTTATGCCTTGTTGTATCACCCAGATAGCAAGGAGGGATGCCATTAAAAAACCAACCACCCCCTGCCAGAACTGGGCTTCGACCTGTAGTGGTTGCTGCCGGTAGTTCATTTCCCCTCCTTCAACATCTTAGGCATAAACATCATCACCCCTCCCAGTATGCCCAGAACAACCAGAGTGGTGATGATATCCATGGTGCCCGGAAACAGCCACTCGACTATTTTCATTGGTAGCGCAGCCAGAATGGGTAGCAGGAAAACGCTGCCAAGTAATAAAAGAATGATCGTCCACCAGGCCGGGCTGGAAACATAGCTCACCCAGACTATCGGCTCACCGTCAGGGTCTACTGTGATAAAGCGATCGTATTCAGGCCATGTCGGTATTCCCGCTCCCCTTAATGCCGTCTCTGCCAGTTCACAGTCTTTGGTAAAATCCTCATACCTCTCGGCAAAAACAAGACCAACCAGCACCCTCGAGCGTGGTGGCAGAGCCTCCTCAAGTGCGGTAACTTCAATACTGCTAACCATCTGATATTGGCCGCCTACAGCTAGATTGGCCGGCAGTCTAAACATAATTCCTCCTGTATCAAAAAGGGCTTGCCACTACATGGCAAGCCCCCGTATCTTTGGCCATCAATTTCTCGATAGCAAATGAATAATCTAC
>DIKB01000097.1 GCA_002421445.1 Dehalococcoidia bacterium UBA5629
CCGGCACATCGGAAAAGGTGCGAATTTCCTTTAACACTTTAAATCCGTCCATATCGGGCAATCCGAGATCAAGAATCACAATATCAGGGGACTCGGTTCCTGTTTTTGTGATGCCTTCCGCTCCAAGCCTTACGGTCAGGATCTGTGCTTCTGACCAGTGAATCTCAAAACATAGCGAAATGGCTTCTTGAATATCAGGGCTGTCCTCAACAATCAGGATTTTCATCTACTCAAATTTCCTTTTGAGAGCATTTTATTTAATGCTATCATAGTGAATTGTAGAGCAAAAATACTGATATTTCAATAGCTATATTCTCACCACAGGAATGGGGACTAACTATTCGCAAACTTAGCATTTATGTCCTGACAACACTTTTCTAAGTGGATCGGATCTCTTCTCTGGTGAACAGGATATATGATACGGCGAAGCAAATCGCTGTCAAGGCTATCAGGCTGACCAGTTGCGGCCATGTGATAATAAGGCTCTGCAGTAACGAGAGTGGCCGTGGAATCAATCCTGAAGAATAAATGCTGATCATCATAAGTAGTGCACTGGGGTTGCCCATCTCAGGATACAGCAAAACCTGAACGGTCTCGCCATAGAGCGTACTTGGCGATATCCTACTGATATTCCTGGCTAGCTCGTCGTTTTTGGCTGCTAATTCAAGAGTAGAATTCTGATTTACCGGTATCATCGCATTACCTATGCTATTAGCAATAAACGGCATAAAGAAAAAGAGGAGTATCCAGAGCGCTATCGTAAATAATGCTGAAGTAGCTGTGCGTTTGAAAACAATAGAAAAGAGAATGGATAGTGCCAGCCAGAATGCTCCGTAAAGTATACTGATCACGATAAAGCCAAATAATCGCAGTATCTCTTCAGCGCCTGGCGGTATGCCGATCATCCGTAGTCCCATACCTGAGACGACGGCGACAAGGCTGATCACAAGTATCGCTATCGTCGTTAACCCTGCCAGAAACTTGCCGTTTATAACGGCATCGCGGTAAATAGGTTGGGCCAACACCCTGCTGAGATTTCTGCTGGATCGTTCGCTATTGATCGCATCAAAACCAAGCGCTATACCAACGATCGGAATAAACATTGACATAAAAAACGGGAAAGAGAACGGTGAATCGCCGCCTGCTGTTGTAAAAAGCCTGAGGAAGATAAACTCTGTATTCGCGTCTACACTGCTGCGGATGGATTGTGCGACGACATAAATTGTGGCGATGCCGGCAAAATAGATTAAGGTGAGCAGAATGAGAAATCTCTTACTGCTAAGGTTATCTGTTAGCTCTTTTCTGAAAACAGTCATTAATCCTGACATATTTTATTGCTCTTTCACGTATTTAAGATAAATCTTTTCCAGATTGTACTCTTCGATTTTCATGCCTGTAGCTAAACTATCGTTATCAATAATAGCCCGCGCTATCTGGTTTCTGACGTCCGATTCGCTGCTGATCTTTAGTATATTATCGATTGCTTCTACACTGGCGACACCTTTAATGTGTTTAATAGCTTGAATGACTTTTTCAGTGATCGGAGACGTTTGTACCTCGATACGGAACTTGCCTTCGCCCAGAGTTGCCTTGCCCAGATTTTCGATTGAGTCTTCAGCAACCAGGTGGCCTTTCGCCATGATTCCAACTCGAGAGCAGACCCTCTGTACATGATGTAACTGATGTGATGACAGAATAACGGACATCTTTCGTTTTGCCATGCCCAGTATGATACTGAGGATTTGTTCTACACCTTCGGGGTCGATTCCTGATGTAGGCTCATCAAATATGGCAACCTTTGGGTTCTTGATCATGACATCTGCGATGCCCAGTCGCTGCTTCATACCGAGTGAGAATTGTGAGAGCAATTGATCCGCTTTCGGCTTTAATCCCACGGTTTCAAGGACTTCATCGATTTTCTTTTCCGCTTCGGCATAGTTCAGCCCATTAAGCGCTGCTGTATAGTCGAGATTTTGTTTTGCAGTGAGATCCTCGTAAAAGCCGACCCTTTCCGGCAGATAGCCAACGGTTCGTTTGACTTTGATCGCTTCACGGAGAGGATCATAACCACAGACTTTGAGAATTCCTGACGTAGGTTCGGTAAGGCCGAGCAACATCAGGATTGTTGTAGTCTTCCCTGCACCATTGGGACCGAGCAATCCGAATATTTCACCTTCACGTATCGTAAGCGTGAGCTTATCGACGGCGGTAAAATTGCCGTATCGCTTGGTCAGGTCTTTTGAATCGATAATTGCGGTAGCTTGACTCATTTCAAATTACCGTCTGCCAAGTTTCCAGAACATCAAGATGAGACCGATAACCACCAGGACGACGATGCCAACACCCACCCATCCCCAGATTGTCGGCGTTAGTACCGTGACACGTATATCCATCGTTTTCAGGGTTGATTTGGACTCCGGCTGAGCGTCTATGCTGACCATATAATCACCGGAGATCGTCTTTTCCGGCGGTTTTACGGTCACTATGACCTCTTTATCACTATTGACATCGAGTTTGTCGATTTTTTCAGGGTTAAATTTGACTGTCCATCCGGCAGGATGCTTGCTTCCTGTTGAACTGAGTGTAACGTTCAACAGCGGTGCAGTTCCCGTATTCTTTACAGTGATGGGGAAGGAGCTTTCACTACCGGCAGTGGCATCGGCATTTAGCCGTTCACTGGGCGTTGTCAAATCAATAACAGATTTTGAATTGATAATAGCTTTCAAGGAAATAGTCTGTTTGATAGTGCCGGAACTGATCTCCATGGTTATCGGGTATTCACCCGGCTCCAGCAGCAACCGTAGAGATTGTACAGTGAGTTTAACGGTCTCGGGATAGGCTCTGATCGGATCAAGCTGGATGGCTTTGATTGATGATGAACCGTAGGTGCTTGATTGGAAGGAATAATTGAAACCATCTGGTACTTTAGCATTGAGATCGAATGTTTTCTTTGCTCCTTCTCCTGAGTATAAGACCTCGATCTCATACGAAAAACTGATTGTTCCCTCACTGGTGAGGACCGGGAATTTGCAGTTTAGATCTAGTTTATCTGTTGTCTGCGGATCAGCCAGTACCACTGGTGTCGAAATTACCTGGATGATGGCCATGGCAATGAGAAGCAATGCACATAAAGTGAACCCGAATTTTCTTGATCTTTGCATGAACCTCAAACCTCCAACTGTTAAGGGTTTATCGATTGTTTGTATATGTAACTATGTGGTTAGATAGGCAGGCTACACTTTACTGCATGCTTCATTGTTCTGTCAAGACTAGTCTCTTCCAATACAAGATGAGCCTGAAGGAGGTATCGATTTCTAACACAAGATGAGCCTGAACAGGCAGGCATCT
>DIKB01000122.1:0-6936 GCA_002421445.1 Dehalococcoidia bacterium UBA5629
ATCTGGTGAAAGAAATGGAAAAATTTATTATGAGATGAGCAGTGTCAGTGTTCGCACAGTAGCGGATTAGAGAGGAGGCTTTTATGCATCGATCTATCAAGGCTTTCATTTATAAAGGTGATAATTACTACGTTGCAGAATGTTTGGAGATAGCTGTGGTTACCCAGGGGAAAACTCTGGATGAGACTATAGCTAATCTTCGTGAGGCAGTAGCTCTACATTTGGAGGGAGAAAATCTGGCCGATTTCGATTTAGTCCCCGATCCATCCCTCTTGGTGACCATGGAACTGGAGCCTTCGGGTGTCGCCTAAATTGAAGCACCTTTCCGGTGCCGAGGTCGTGAGCATTTTCCGTATGTTCAACTTTGAAGTGCATTCCCAAAAGGGTAGCCACGTTAAACTCCGAAGACTGGTTCAGGGTAAGAAACAAACACTAACTATCCCATTACATGCCGAGCTAGATACCGGCACGATTAGAGCCATTATGCGTCAGGCAGCCCGCTATATTCCGGAAAGCGATCTACGACCTCATTTCTATTCCAAATGATTTTTTTGTGCATAGGAAGCGGGTGACAGGAATCCAAGCCGTGGCTGTCGGCGCTGCCATCTTCACCCATAACCTCTGGCAGGCTGCCAGAATCATGTGAACCATGGAGGGTACAGGACGTGAACAGTAAACTATCGAGAGAAACAATCTCTCAACTGTCAATAAAACTGACTTTTTCAGGGAAAACTAGGTAACAGGTGGATTCGGCTTCATCACATCCTCCTGTTCACCCCGATTATCACACCGTAAATATGCGAGCAACTATGATGCTCGCCATACTTTTCAAGGAATATTTCACCATCGTTATAGCAGACTAATATCCTTCCTTCTGACGGGGAAAGCTCAGGATCAATAATAATAATGTCACCTTCTTCAATTTGCGGCGACATACAATAACCTTTAACCAAAAGAGCCTTGAGATTCTTGGCTTCTTTTGTCCGTGCCCAGTAAGCATAGTCCAGCGCTTCCGATGGCCCCGCGTGCACGCTGGCAACAACAGGAATAGCAACTGGCATTGATACCATCAATTCAGACATAAGATCGTCAGGCGTCCTGCTAGCTTTATATTCAGTTTTTGATTCTTTAACGTAACCAGCCGCTTTATAGATATCGTCTAGTTTTACGCGTAATGGTTTGGAAAGCTTCAATAGTTTCTTCGCGGAAGGTTCTTTAATATTGTCAAGCTCAAGCTGCGATATCCAGCCGCGCTCCAACCCACTTAGTGCTGCTAGTTCTTCCTGCGTAAGCCCGCGTTCCTCACGAATTTTCTTTATAAACTCACCTAATGCCATTTCCCACCACCACTAAAATAGGCACATTTGCTAACATGCAAATAAATTAGCACGTTATTTATGTAATGTCAAGTTATTTTGTAAATTTATTAACAAAACCTATTGACAAGTAGCTTTTGTAATGTTAATATATTTGCAAATGATACAGCGATTATTAGCAATCCAGAAAGAACTAGGCGCATCAGATCGTGTATTTGCTGAACGCCTCGGTATATCTCGTGCTTTATGGTATTCGATTAAGACCGGCAATTCCAAACCTGGCGAAAAATCCCTTCCGGCTATATTGACAGCATTCCCAGAATTATCTTCGTACGTGTCTAATGCAAATATTTTAACAATTAACGAATGAATATCAACTAAAAAGATGATGAATGTTGAGGGAGCAAGTCTGGGTATTCTACTCATCTAGTAGGAATAATTGTGTTCTTGATAAGTTTATTTAAGAAGTAGAGAGGAGAAGAGATGAACATAGCAAAGAAATTCTTCGCAGCAGTTACGACACTGATTTTAGTGATGACTTTAGGGGTGGGATTGATCATGCCTCCAGTGGTGAGAGCGGCAACTATCAATGTCCCTGGAAATTATACCACTATCCAGGCGGCCATAGATGCCGCCACGGCGGGCGACACCATCAATGTGGCAGCTGGCACCTATACCGAGCAATTACTCATCCAGAAAAGTCTGAATATTATAGGGGCGGGCTCAGCTACCACATTTATCGTATCGCCGACTGCAGGGCACGCCTCGGTAGCACAGGGCAGCAGCACCTGGGATTATATCGTGGCGGCCTATCCCACTGCTGGCACCATCAATGTGCGCATCGAGGGCTTTACTATCAATGATAATAGCCGCAATAAGACCAGCGGCACCACCGCATTGGTAGCTGTCTTCTTCCGCGATGTTGCAGGTGCTACTTCAGGACTGTTCAATTGCGCAATATCGGGTTTTCCTGCCACTCCGGACTATGAATGCTTCGGCATCAAAATCTACGGTGCGTCCTCTCTTTCAATAAGTGGCAACACGCTCATCAGCTATACTCGTGACGCCATCGGTGCCAACGGGGGAACGGGTGGCAACCCGACTGTTACGATCATTAATAACATATGTACCGGTTCGGCTGCTCCGCTTCAAGGTATATCTCTGGTAGACGGGGCTACCGGCACGGTCAGCGGCAACACTGTAACAGGGCATACCAGGGTTTCCGCATGGCCCGGCGTGGGCATCCTTGTTTTTAATAGTTCGGGTGTAACCATAAACGGTAATAACAACATCAGCAACTGTACCCGGGGCATTGAACTTTCGATGTCCAGCGGTAATACGGTTGACCAGAACACCATTAGCAACGCCGGTGAATTCGGCATCGCGGTAAGCCAGTGTAGCGGTACGGGTTCCAACAATAACACAGTAAAACGCAATACCATCGGTACGGCAGCGGGCGCCGCGGCAGGTCTGGTAATTACCGAGAATTCCAATAGCAACATGATTGGCGGAAACACCGCGGCGGACGGCAATATATTCAGCCTGCCGGCCACCACCGGCGATACTGGTACTAAGTGCATTTATTTATCCGGTGCTATGACCACTGGTAACAACACTATCAAATACAACACTATGAACGGCGGCACGCGTGCCGTGCATATGGACCCCTCGGTCACAGGGCCGATAACAATATCCTACAACACCATAGGCAATACTACACCGCCATCCATGTGCGGAATATATACAGAGTCGCACGGCCCGCTGACCGTTTCCAATAACAACATCACCCTTGCTACCAGCGGAACCGGAACTCTCTATAGCGTATGGGTAACCGGGGCAGGCTCGGGCAGCCCCACCATCTCCAATAATACCTTCACCGGTGGAACGCGCGCCATCCAATTCGACGGACCCCCGGGGTGCACCGGAACGGCGACCATAACCAACAATACCATCTCCGCACCGAGTTTTGGAGGTATAACGGCCTATAACAATGGCAGTTTTGTCATAACAGGCAATACGCTGACCAATACGGTGCGGCCGATAGAGTTTTTCGGGCCAACAAACCTTACTATCAGCAACAACACTGTGAACGGAGGTCAGTATTTTGGTATTAACCTTGGGAATTTCACTGGCACCGCCAACGTTAATAGCAATACGATACATGATTTGTCTGACGGTGCTAACGGCATCTGGGCGCAGACCAGCGGTGGCGGTTTGAATATAACTGGCAACACCATTTACAATATCCCGGGAACCAGTGGGGGAGGACGTGGAATACAATTGGATTCTACTGCAACCGGAGCCATTATAGATGGCAACGAGTTGTACAACATAACGGGTTTCTGTGGCATCTGCGTCGATACTGGGTGCACCGGAGTCAAGATAAACAACAATTACCTGCACAATAATGAGCAGGGTATCGTAGCCAATGAGCAAACATCTCAGTTCAACAGTAACCGTATCCTTAATAATCGCTGGGGTGTGGATCTAAACAAAGTCGGCGCCACCTTTGTGCTGCTATATAACAGCATCGCCGGAAACAACACCAATGCCACCGACTCGTACGGCGTGGGCGTTTGGGATGGCTCTGCAAACCTGCAGAATAACTGGTGGGGTGCCAATGACGGGCCAAGCGGGCTCGGAGTTGGTCACGGGGATGTGGTAAAGCGGGACCACACGGAAACAGTTAATTTCGACCCCTGGATTAAACTCAATCTCAGCGCCAATCCCACAAGCATCACAGCCAACGGCACTTCTACCTCCACGATAACCGCTGACATGACTAAAAATTCGGCTGGCGCGGCTTCGGGCGGATTCGTCCCCAATGGGACATCAATCACCATTGCCACGACTGGCGGTACTGTAGGCAGCACTTCCGTCGTCAAAACAACAACCAGCGGCCTTGCCACGGCTACGTTAACCTCGTCAACCACACCCGGTCCGGTTACCGTCAGCGCCGCAGCACCGGGAGATGCCACCTTCGGCAAAGCATCCACGACGGTTACCTTTATTCCAGGCTCAGCCTCTACAGTTACACTTACCGTTGTGCCCTCCAGTATAGCGGCCAATGGCACCTCGACCTCGGCGATAACCGCCGTGGTCAAAGACTCTTTGGGCAATACGGTCGCCGATGGCACTGCTGTTACCTTCACCACTTCTAAGGGCACCATAATCAGCCCCAGGACGACAGCGAGTGGCACGGCTACGACCACCTTGACGTCTTCGTCCAGTACCACGAGCGTGGTGGCTGATATAACTGCCACGGCCACCGGAGTGTCAGGGACAAAAGCCGTAGTCTTCACCGGCACGGGCACTACCACTACAGACGTCAAGACTGAAACGGTTCAAGGTTCAGGCACAGTGACCAATACAACCACCGGTGGGGCTTTAACAGTCAATGCCACCGGGACCCATACCGTCACCACTGTCAAATACGGCAGTAATCCGGGCGGCACTCCCAGCTTCACTGCATCGGGTAACTATTATGATGTCCATATAGATAACGCTACCGGTGTCACCAGCATTACCATACAGTTCTCGCCGGCTACGGCGTCCACGATTATTTACTATTGGACAGGTACAGCATGGGCGAGTTGTTCCAACCAGACTTATGCCGGCGGCATTGTAACAGTGACAGTTACGGCCACGACCTTCCCCAACCTGGCCGATCTCTCGGGCCTATTCTTCGGGTCGGGCACACCCACTCCAACGCGCAGATATGACGATTCGTCGGCTCCAACAATGGTTGTACGTCAGCCTGCAAGAGTGGTGGCGAAATATATCTCCGTTCAGCCTCAGGTAGCTCAGGCGGGGCAGCCTGTAACAATAGCAACCAATATGGTTAACGAGGGTGAGGACACAGGCAATTTCACCGCAGTTCTCAAAGTCAACGGTCAGATTGAAGGCACAAAAACAGGGACATTGGCTGGACGAACGGGAACTCCGATCGAGTTCACGGTCTATAAGAAACAGCCTGGGAATTACACTATAGACATCAATGGTCAGCAGGCGAGTTTTAGTATTAATGGAACCGATAGTAGCAATAATGCTCCTACAACAACCTCAACGTTATTTATCATCCTTGCAGCTCTGGTAATACTTGTTGTAGCCGCAATTCTGATTGTGAAACTACGTCGTCAAAGCTTATACTAGAGATAAGCGTAAATGGCTTGAAAGATGGCTAATAAGTCCATAGACTTTTTGGGATGGTGAGCCTTAATTTTTAACCTTGCCATCCCATGGGTCTGATTTCAGCGTATGCTGCCGCAAACGGTCTGCGTCGATATAAATAATGCTGTTCTCCCCGCCGTTCAATAGTATCTTCCGCTCAATTCCTCATTTTCTTCAACGTTGACGCCATGGCTTTTCCGAATCCCCAGACAGTGGTCATCCCCTCTTCATCCTTCAATACATCACCTTTGTTACGACCGAACGCGATATTCCAGTACGTTGATCCCGGAATGATCATACCCTGAATGAGAAACCAGAAATTAAGCTCTGCCAGCGCAAAATTATGGCCGACACGGCGTGCCACCACCAGGGGACCGCCAACCTTCCCTGTAAAAGCCTTGTTATTATTCCGCGCAATATAGCCGGCGCGCTCGCTGAATGACTTCATCAATCCTGAAGCGGAGCCGAAGTATACAGGTGCGGATAGTATAATGCCGTCAGCCTGTTTCATTTTCAAGTAGATCGGAAAAAGATCATCCTTGATGGAGCACTGTTCTCCCTTCAAACAGGCCATGCAGGCATTGCACGGACGTATGTCCAGTCCGGCGAGGCGGACAATCTCGGTATCTATCCCTTCCTCGGCAATAGCTTTAAGTGTATGTGCGGTCAATAGTTCCGTATTGCCATTTATTCTCGGGCTGCCGACGATGCCGATGACGTTCATGATGTAACCTCCGTGAGCGAATTGTATTCTTGAATGCCCATTATAGAACTGAACGATGCAGTATTCAATGTGTCTGATTCTACAATTTTACGATTACTACTGTTACAAGGTGCTATAATAGTTTAAATGGCAATGGAGGATAGCTTGTGGGAAAGGCAGTAATCACACTCGATGCTCAGGATGTGGATAGATTGGAGCAGGTGCTGATGGATCGGGATATCGAAGCAGCATGGCAATTGCTCGCTGAGCTACGCACACTGGTGAGGGTGCAAAAAGATACGCGCTGCGGGATTGGAAAGTTGCGCACGTAGAGAGAAATCATCGGCTGCGTGATCCCGATTTGCCCTGTACTTCGTGTCCGGTGATAATTACAATAGTGGAGGGGAGAAGCATGGCGAAAAACATTAAGGTGTATTCGACTCCTCATTGTCCCTGGTGCAGGAAGACGCGGGATCTTCTGGAGGAAAATAAAATACCATACGAGAATATCGATGTCTCCGCCAGTAAAACCGCCCGTGATGAGATGATCGATAAAACAGGGCATATCAGCGTGCCGGTAATCGATATAGATGGCGATATTATCGTGGGCTATGATGAAGCATTGCTGAGACAGAAGCTCGGTTTAGATAAATAGCAACGGGGATTGTACAGTTTATTATCAAGGGAGGGAAAAGACATGACAGTCAAAAAAGCTGGCGAACATTATCGCTGTAAGGTTTGCGGCAA